>NZ_JBBKBU010000025.1:0-36271 GCF_037892835.1 Peptoniphilus sp. HCN-40583 | reverse complement strand
TGAGCATGCCGCTGTTGCCCCCGTCGTCGGCCATGGTGACGATGGCCGTAATGTCGTCGCTGAAGCGCTTCAGACCCCGCAAAAGAACGGAAATCCCCGTGCCGCCGCCGATGACTACAAATTTCGGATCGTTCATGCTACACGCCCAAATCTCTGTGGCCCACGATCACCCTGTAGCCCGCCTCCCTGAGGGCCTCACCCAGCCGTTCCGTCATGGCCACGGAGCGATGGAAGCCGCCGGTGCATCCGATGCCGATGGTTAAATGTTCCTTCCCTTCCGCCACGTAATCGTCGCCGAAGGTCTTCATGTAGTTTACGATAAAGGCGACGAAATCCTCCGCCTTTTCTTTCCCGAAGACGTAGTCCCGAGTTTCGGGATTCAATCCGTTTTTCGTCTTCAACTCGCTGACGTAGTAGGGATTGGGCAAAAAGCGCATGTCGAAGACCAGATCCGCCTCTTCCAAGATGCCGTTTTTAAAACCGAAAGAGATGACGGAGATGCCCAGCTTGCCTCGCTCCTCGATTAAAATGCTCTTCAGGCGAATTTTTAAATTATAATTGGTCATTTTCGATGTGTCAATAATATGATCCGCCCGAGCGCGAAGGGGCTCCATGCGCCGCTTCTCCTCTTCGATGCCCTTGGCAATGGAAGAGCTCAACGGATGGGGACGGCGCAGTTCCTTGAAGCGCTGAATAAGCACGTGGGGATCCGCCTCCAAATAGATCACGGTTACATCGTCCACTTCATTGTCCAAGGTTTGAATGGCTACGTCCAGCTCGTTAAAAAACAGGCTCGAGCGTATGTCCAAAACAAGAGCCACCAAGGGCATTTGAGCCTCATCCACCATGTCGATGAATTTCGGAAACAGGGCCGGAGGCAAATTGTCTACGCAGTAATAGCCTAAATCCTCCGCCGCTTTGAGCGCCTGGCTCTTGCCGGCGCCGGATAAGCCCGTCAATACTAAAAGTTTCATTCCGTCTCTCCCAACACTTTTACTTCCGTCTCCAGTTCCACGCCGTGTTTTTCATAGACCGCTTCCTGCACCGTGCGGATGAGCTCCACCACATCTTTGCAGGTGGCGTCGCCGCAATTAATGACGAAGCCGCAGTGCTTTTCAGACACTTGGGCGCCGCCGTGTTTCAGGCCCCTTAAGCCCGCCTGATCGATGAGCTGCCCTGCAAAGTAGCCCTCGGGGCGCTTAAAGGTGCTCCCCGCCGAGGGGTATTCCAGGGGCTGTTTCGTGAGGCGGCGTTGCCACAATTCATCCATACGGCTTTGAATGGCCGCCGCATCCCCCGGCTTCAAGGCGAAAGTGGCCTCTAACACCACGAGCTTTTCGTCGTAGACGCGGCTGTTTCTGTAGCGAAAGTCCATTGCATCTGCGGGGATCACTTCCGTGGTGCCGTCGTGATGCATGACCTTCACCGATTCCACCACATCCTTCATTTCCCCGCCGTAGGCACCGGCGTTCATGGTCATGGCGCCTCCCACGGCGCCGGGAATCCCGTGGGCAAATTCCAAGCCCTCCAGGGATGCCTTACAGGCCGCCTCCGCCACTTTTCTGAGTGAGGCACCGCTTTGAGCAATGACCCGCGTGCCGTCCACCCGAACGCCTGCAAAATAGTTTTCCAGGCGGATCACCGCGCCACGGATCCCCTTGTCGGAAACCACCATATTTGTGCCCTTGCCCATGACCATCCATGGCAAGTTTTCTTTTTGAACCGCAACGATGACTTGGCGCAGCTCCTCCTCGGTACGGGGCTCGATAAAATAATCCACGGGCCCGCCGATTTGAAAACTGGTCACTTCCTTCATGGGGCGATGCTCAATCACGTGTTCTCTTACAAATCTGTCCATCTATCTAAACTCCTTTATTTTTAATTCTGTAAACCTATTGTACCAAACAAATGCAAAGAAAGTTCAAAAAAGGGGGTTGACAAGTAGAGGATGTCCTTGTTAGAATTGCTTCACCGAGTTTGACGAGGAGAGTAACCTGAAGGGATCGAACTACAGAGAAGCTTCATTTGGTGAGAGAAGCGTTTTGGTTTTCGGGCGAACATGGCCTCTGACTCTAAGGGTCGATACTAGATTCTTACAGGTGCGCCTGTTACAGCGCCGGAGTATGATGGTACTCGTTGAGGTGTAAATCGTGAGGTTTACATAAATAAAGGTGGTAACACGATTTCTATCGTCCTTTTTTTCCTATGGGAAAAGAAGGACGTTTTTTTATTTTCATTTTGAACGAGGAGGTTCATCGTGATCGACTTAAAACATATTTCCGTGGTCTTTGAAAAAGACCGCCAGGCCTTTACGGCGGTGGACGATGTGTCCGTCCACATGGCGCCGGGGGATGTCTTCGGCATCGTCGGCTACTCCGGTGCAGGCAAGTCCACACTGGTTCGCACCATTAATCTACTGCAGCCCCCCACATCCGGGGAGGTCGTCGTAAACGGCGAAGACTTAACCAAATTGCCGGTGAAGGAGCTGAGAAAGCGCCGCAAAAAAATCGGCATGATTTTTCAACACTTTAATCTTATGAACGCCCGCACCATTTTAGGCAATGTGCTCTATCCCCTGAAAGACAGCAAGCTTTCCGATGCAGACAAAGAGAAAAAAGCCATGGATCTTCTGCGACTGGTGGGCATTGAAGACAAGGCCAACAGCTACCCCTCCGAACTTTCCGGCGGGCAGAAACAGCGAGTGGCCATCGCCCGGGCCTTGGCCAACGATCCGAAGATTCTGCTTTGCGACGAAGCCACATCGGCTCTGGACCCCCGGACCACCACCTCCATTCTCCATCTCTTGAAGCGGTTAAACGAGGAGATGAATTTAACCATCGTCCTCATTACCCACGAAATGCAGGCGGTGAAAGAAATCTGCAACAAAGTCGCCGTCATGGAATCGGGGCGCGTGGTGGAATCCGGCTCCTTAATCGACATTTTTGCCAATCCTCAAGAGGAAATCACAAAGCAATTTGTGAACACAGCAAGCCACTGGGATGAAACCATCGACAAGCTCAAGGACCACGGCTACTTTAATGCCGACGATCCCACCAGCGAGCTCATCCACCTGCGCTACATCGGCGCCTCCGCCACCAACCCGGTCTTAAACGACGTGTTTACGAAATTCCACGTGAAGACCAATATTCTGTCCGGGAGCATCGAATTTTTAGAAGATGTGCCCTTCGGCAATCTTGTGGTGCTCTTTGAAGGCTCCCCCGACGCCATTAAACAGGCGAAACAATACATGATCGATCAAAACGTCGACCTTCGCGTCGTCGATAAGGAGGTGATTTAATGGACTTTTTTGCCAATGCCATCGCATCGAAACAAGATTTTATTACGGAAACCGGCGCCACCATTTACATGGTCGTGGTCACCTCGATTATCGCCGGCATCATCGGCATGTTAGGCGGTCTGGCCTTGACCCTGACCCAAGAGGGCGGCTTGTGGGAAAACAAAAAAGTGTATTGGGTCTTGGATAAGGTGGTCAACATCTTCCGTTCCATTCCCTTCATTATTTTACTGGCCCTCATCTCCCCGGTAACCCGCGCCATCGTCAAGACCACCATCGGCAATACCGCCGCCATCGTTCCCCTGGTTGTGGGCAGCGCCCCCTTCTACGCACGGCAAATTGAAAATGCCTTGGCCGAAGTAGACGGTGGCATCATCGAAGCGGCGAAATCCATGGGCGATTCCCCGGCGAACATCGTCTTCGGCGTTTATTTAAAAGAAGGCCTTCCCGCCATTTTACGGGCCAGCGCCATGACCATCATCAGCCTCATCGGCCTCACCGCCATGGCCGGTGCCGTCGGCGCAGGGGGCTTGGGCAACCTGGCCATTACCCGCGGCTACAACCGCTATCAAAACGACATCATCATCGTGTCTACCGTCCTTATATTAATTTTAGTCTTTATTACCCAAGGCCTCTTTAACCTGTGGGTGAAGAAAGTACAACACTAAGCAAAAGCGAAAGGAGCTTAAAATGAAGCAATTAGTTAAGAAAATTACCTCTATCGCCCTTCTCTCGGCCCTGGTGCTCACCGGATGTGCCGGCGGAGAAACTAACGCGGCAAAAAACAATGCCGACAACAGCGGAAAAAATAATGCCGCACAAACGGCCGATGCGAAAAAAGACGGCCAAGTGGTAAAAATCGGTGTCGTCGGCGACGACCAACGCCTTTGGGAAAAAGCGAAAGAAAATGCCGCCAAAGACGGCGTTACCTTGGACATCGTGGTCTTTACCGACTACAACACCCCCAACGACGCCTTGGTCAACGGCGACATCGATTTAAATGCCTTCCAACACAAAGCCTTCCTGGATGATTACAACAAGGCGAAAAACCAAAACCTCGTGCCCATCGGCATGACCTACCTCTCCCCCATCGGCATCTACTCCACGAAGATTAAGGACTTAAAGGAACTGAAAGACGGCGCGAAAATCGCCATCCCCAACGACGCAACCAACGGCGGCCGGGCCCTCATCGTCCTCGAACAAGCGGGCGTCATTACCTTAAAAGACGACGCCGGCCTCGTGCCCACCATTAAAGACATTAAAGACAATCCGAAAAAAGTCACCATCGACGAATTGGACGCGTCCCAAGTGGCACGCTCCCTTCCCGATGTGGACGCCGCTGTCATTAACGGCAACATGGCTGTGGACGCCAAATTGGATCCGCGAAAAGACCCGATCTTTGTCGAAGCAATGGGCGAAAGCATTGCCCCCTACATTAACTACGTCGTCGCACGGGCCGAAGACAAAGACAACGAACTTTACAAAAAAGTCGTGAGCTATTACCAACAAGACAATGTGGATCAACTGCTCCAAAAACTCTACAAAGGCAGCCAATACGCCGCATGGAAATTAGATCTGAAGGATCTGGGCCAATACGGCGATTCGGTAAAAGACGCCAAATAAATAGATCATTAGAAAGAAGGATCGACATGAAACGAAAAGAACGAATGCTTTGCCCGTCCACCCGTTTAACAATCCACCGCCCTTAGGGGCCCGGGTGTGACGGATTCCTTCGAACACCCATTACCGGCTTCGGCCAATAATTAGAAAAGGAATAGTATCCATGAAACACATTTTTAAATCCATTACCGCCGTTCTCTTATGCGCCTGCCTCCTCTTTACCGCCACCGGCTGCGGAAAAGGCGGCGACGGCCAAGCAAAACAAACCGTGAAACTGGGCGTCGTCGGCGACGACCAACGCCTCTGGGAAAAAGCCGCGGAGCTTGCGGCGAAAGACGGCATTAAAATCGAGCTCGTCCACTTCTCCGACTACAACACCCCCAACGACGCCTTGGTTAACGGCGACGTGGATCTGAACGCCTTCCAACACAAGGCCTTCTTAGATGCCTACAACGCCTCGAAAAAAACCGACCTCGTCCCCATCGGACGCACCTTTATCTCCCCCATCGGTGCCTACTCCAACAAAATCAAGGACTTAAAAGACGTGCCCCAAGGCGGCAAAGTCTCCATCCCCAACGACACCACCAACGGCGGGCGCGCCCTCTTCCTCTTAGAAGCCGCAGGCCTCATTAAATTGAAAGACGACGTCGGCGTGAGCCCCACCAAGGCGGACATTGCGGAAAACCCGAAAAACATCACCATCGACGAATTGGATGCCGCCCAAGTGGCCCGCACCCTCCCCGATGTCGATGCCGCGGTCATCAACACCAACCTCGCCATCGACGCCGGCCTCTCCCCGAAAGACGATGCCATCTTCATGGAACCGGTCAACGAAAACTCCGCCCCCTACATTAACTACGTGGTGGCCCGAGGCGAAGATAAAGACAACGAACTCTACAAAAAAGTCGCTTCCTACTACCGCACCCCGGAAGTCAAGGAATTAAACGACAGCTTGTACGAAAAGACCCAACTCATGGCTTGGGAGCTGGACATTCCCGATGCCGGCAACACCGCCGATCCCGCCTATCGTCCGGGCAAATAAGACGATCCTCCTTTAAAGAAAAGCCCTTCGGGGCTTTTTTTGTGTCGTCGTGGTGTATCCCGTGGCCCAATGATATAATGATTAAAGTAGCCAAAGCCCTAATTCAGAAAGAGGTGCCCATTGAGTATTTCTAAAAAATCGAAACTCCCCAAAGGTGAATTTCGCATTATCAAAGACAAGTACATTCCGGAAATCGAATCCTCTCTTCGCAAAAAGCCCGTGCTCATGCCCAACGCCATTTACAATGCCAGCGGCATTCGCATTCAGGGCACGCGAATCAAATCCCTGATTTTCTCAACAGATATCGCTTTAATTCGCAACTCAAACGCCCAGGCGGTCTTCGCCGTTTATCCCTTTACGCCGCAGCTGGCCATCGTGCAGTCCATTATTCAAGGCTCCTCCATTCCCGTCTTTGCCGGCGTTGGCGGCGGTACCACCTCCGGTCCCCGCAGCGTGTCCATCGCCTTGGAATGCGAGCTTTTAGGCGCCTACGGCGTCGTGGTGAACACGCCAATGAAAAACGAAGTCATTCGGGAAATGTACGAGGTCTTGGACATTCCCATTATCGCTACGGTGGTCTCCAAACACGACGATTTCGTCGGCAAGATCAACGCCGGCGCCCGGATTTTAAATATTTCCGGCGGCAAGAATACGGCGGAGCTCGTAGCCTATGTACGAAGCATTATCGGAAACGAATTTCCTATTATCGCCACCGGTGGCGACGACGAAGCGAGCATTCACGCCACGACCAATGCCGGTGCCAACGCCATTACTTACACACCCCCTTCCACTTCAGAGCTGTTTAAAACCATGATGGAAGATTACCGCATGCATAGCGCAGCATCCAAGGCGGGAGAGAACGACCCGACGAATTTGGATGTGGAAGAATTCCAACGGGATTTAGTCTTCCCCGCCGATTCCATCGAATTTATTTATCCGGAGCTGAACGATGATGAAAGGTAAACTGAATCAACATTTAATTACCGTGGTTTTAATTTTTCTCATCATTTTGCTTTTCAGCACGACACAGAAATTTTTAAGCCCGGTCTACAGCGTCATTATGTCTCTCATCGTGCCGCTGATTCTGGCCATTTACATTTTCTACGCCTTTCGGCCCATTCGCGACAAGCTGACACAATGGACGAAGAAGCCCCGCCTTTCCGCGGTGCTCACCTTCCTCCTTTTTATCGCCATTACCATCGGTCTCTTTTACGTCACCTTTACCATGATCTATGATCAGGCCTCGAGCTTTTTCTCGGACTTCGACGTCAACGCCTTGGTCACCTTCAATCAATCGGAGTTTTATCATCAGCTGAATCAGTACGTGGCCTTGGACAGCTACATGGATAAGTTTGAAGCTTGGCTGCAAAGTATTGCCGGGGACGTGCCTCGCCTCTTGGCCAGTGGCCTTTCCAATATAGGCGCCGTGGGAAGCCTCCTTCTCTTAATGATTTTGGGGCTTTTCTATCTCTTAATGGACGAAGACGACGCCGTGAAGGCCATTCAATACTTGGCTCGCGGCAAGTATTACGACCGCATCATGGAGGTCTTGAGTGAAATTCACAAGACCTTGGAAACCTATATCTCCGGGCAGATTTTAGTGGCCGGCGTCTTGGGCGTGCTTATGTTTATCGGCTACACCGTCATCGGCTTGAAATACAAATTATCCCTCGCCGCCATCGCCCTGGTCTTTAACTTTATTCCCTTTATCGGGCCCTTCTTAGGCGCCGCGCCGGCGGTGCTCGTAGGCCTTACCATGGGCGGCTCCATGGTCATAAAAGTTATCGTGGTCAGCGTTGTGGTTCAACAATTGGAAGGCAATGTCATTACCCCGAACATTATGGGAAACAAATTGGACATTCACCCCTTCGTCGTCATTTTGGCGGTGATGATCTGCGCCAATCTCTTCGGTGTACTTGGCGCTTTAATCGCATCGCCTCTGTATATGTGTTTGAAAATCATCATTAAAGGCATTCGCAACGAACGCTTCGACAACAAAAACCTCTGCGCCATTCCGGAGGAGGAAGGCGCGGAGTCTTAAAGGATCGGTGATTTTATGAAATGCCCACGCTGCGGTTCGGATCAACGGACAGGCGCCGCTTTTTGCAACGCTTGCGGCGCGCCCCTTCCGCAACAAGCCCCCGCTTCTCAACCTTCGCCTCGTGGGGCGGACGGTTCGAAGAAAAAAATCATCGCCGTCACCGTCCTCTGCGTGCTCCTCGCCATGGTGGGCCTCGTCTTTTTAATGCGCCATCAAAAGCAATCGGAGATACGGGGTTTGGAAAAGCAAATGAGCTTTCACGCCGCAAACGGCGATTACGACAGTGCCCTGGACATTGCGAGACGCCTTTATGACATGACCGGCGACGACCAATACCTGAGCCGCTCCACGGAGCTTGAGCAAAGCGCCCGGGCGGCGGAAGATTTGGCCGAAGCAAAAAAGAAAGCCGCCGAAGTGCCGGAAACGAAAACCATCGTCGTGGAAAAGGAAAAGCCCGTGGAAAAAACCATCGTCGTGGAAAAAGAAAAGCCTGCGTCGAAACAGGCCTCGTCAAACGGCAGCAAGCTCAGCAAGGTGGCAGCCAATCTGAAAGACAAAGACATCACCTCCACGGCCTTGAAGTCCAATGTGCGCACGGAGCCTACCATTCACGCGCCGGTTCTCTACGCCTTCGAAAAGGGATCCGTCGTCCACGTCTACGACACGGTCATCGAAGGCAATATTATTTGGCTCGACATCGGCGACGGCTGGACCTCCCACAAAAATTTTAACGGGGATCTTAAATATTGATCCCGCTGCCCTCGGTTTCGCCGGGGGCTTTTTTGCATTTGTTTTATTCTACGGGCGAATCTCGCTTCGCCATGGTACTTTCCTTTAATCTTCGCTATAATTAAATTATTACAATAATAAAAGGTGGATTATGAGCCCTTCCAAGCGAAACGATACAATCGATCTGATCAAAACCTTCGCCATTCTCTCCGTCGTGGCGATTCACGTCTCCGCCCCCTATGTGGCAGGGGATGTTACAAGCGCCTATTGGCCCGTCGCCTGTTTTTTCAGGAGCTTTGCATCCGGCGGTGTTCCCCTCTTTTTCATGGCCAGCGGCGCCCTCTTGTTGCGCCCGGAAAAAGAAATGCCCCTTAAAAAACTCTACGGCAAAAATATGTTGCGCATCCTCGCGGCGCTTTTTGTCTGGGCCTTTGTTTATCGCCTCGCGCCCATCTACGGCGGCATCCATTCCCTCGGGGAGTTGAAAACGGCCCTCGCCGATTTAGTCTTTTTCCGCCACAAAGACCATCTCTATTACCTTCACGTCATGATCCTCGTCTACGCCTTTTTGCCCATGAGCCGCATCGTCGCCTGCCACGCCGCGAAAAGCGACAGGGTCTATCTCCTCGTGCTTTGGTTTATTCTCGGGATTTTTCTTCCCACGCTGAAGGCTTTTTATCCCCTCGACGGCATCGGCGCCATTCTCTTGCAGTGGATCATGGTGCTCTCCTACAGCGCCTTGGGCTACACCTTCATGGGCTACGTCCTTTCGGATCAAAAGCCGGCGAAAACCCCCTTCGCCTTCAGCGCAGCCATGGGCTTTTTGCTCATCTTCGTCGGCACATTCATCTTATCCCGCACCGCCGGCCTATTGGAGGAGCGCCTCTTTGAAGGGATGTCCGTCGGCGTATGCCTTTGGGCCATGGGCCTTTTCGCCTTGGCACAACACATCTCCCTTTCAGAAAAAATGAAAGCCCGGGTCCTCGCCGTCTCCAAGGGCTCTTTTGCCATTTACCTCGTTCACGTCCTCGTCTTGGATTATTTGAAAAACTTCTTCCCCGTCTTGGGAAGGCTGAATCCCCTTGTGGGAATCCCCGCCGTCACGATCGCGGTCTTCGCCGTCTCCTACATGATCTACAAATTTCTTTCAACCATTCCCCTCGTTCGGAAATGGCTTATTTAAAAATTGCCCGGCCTCGCCGGGTTTTTTTGCGCAAAAAATCGGGCAAACGCGGTGCTTACCCGATGAATGCAATTTAATTATTTTAATTCGTCCAGCTCGTGGATAAAGAGCCCGCTTCTGGGCTTCGGCTCAAACCAAGTGGATTTCGGCGGCATGACTTTGCCGGAATCCGCCACGGCCATAAGCTCCTCGAGGGCCGTGGGGTACATGGAAAAGGCCACGGCCATGTCGTCCTTCACCCGCCGCTCCAGCTCTTTTAAGCCGCGAACGCCGCCGACGAAATCGATGCGCCCATCGCTTCTGGGATCGTCGATGCCCAAGATCGGTGCGAGCAGATTGTCCTGCAGGATCGATACATCCAAGGCCTCGATGACATCCTCCGGCACTTCGCCCTTAAATTCTAAGCAGTACCAGCGATCCGCAAGGTACATGCCGAAGACGCCTTTCTTTTCGGGGCGGACGGCTTCATCCTTTTCCGTGACGACAAACTTTTCCTCAAGCCTTTTGAGAAAGGCTTCTTCGCTTAGTCCCTTTAAATCCGCCACCACCCGATTGTAGTCGTAGACGTGGAGCTGATCGGCGGGATAGAGAATGGCCATGAAGTAATTGTACTCCGTGTCCGCATCCCCGGGGCCGAATTGTTCCCGGCGTAGCTTCGCCACCCGCACCGCCGAGGCGGAACGGTGATGACCGTCGGCGATGTAGAGGGCCTCTTGCTTCTTGAAAGCCTCCACGAGCCCGTCCACGATGGGCCGATCGGAGAGCGTCCACACACGATGGGTTATCCCGTCGTCGGTGGTGAAGTCCAGCTCCGGCGCATTTGCCGTGCCTTTCGCGATCAAATCGGCGATACCGTCGTCGTTTCTGTAGGTGAGAAAGATGGGCCCCGTTTGGGCGTTTAAGCGATCGATGTGATCCACCCGGTCTTCCTCTTTTTCCCGGCGGGTCTTTTCGTGTTTTTTAATGCGGTCGTTGAGGTAATCGTCGACGGAAGCGAGGCACATAAGCCCCCGCTGCTTGCGGGCGCCGTCGTCCAGCTCGTAGACATACATCTTCCGCGTATCGTCCCCCTCAAAAATCCCCGCCGCCTTCATGGCTTCGAAATTTTTCACCGCCACGTCATTAATGGGGCCGTCGTAGGTGTCCACCGTGGCCGCCGGCAGATCCACCTGCAAAAAGGAGCGGGTATGCTTTTTAATCTCCTCCGCCGCCTCTTTTGTGGAATACACGTCGTAGGGTAGGGCCGCCACGTCTTTCGCTAAATTAGTTTTCGGCCGCAGGGCCTTGAAATCTTTAATGGTAACCATGGGACACTCCTAGAAAAACCGCACGCGAACCACGCCGTCGATGTTTAAAATCTTTTCCCGAAGGCCTTCGTGGACGGGGGAATCGATGTCGATCATGGTGTAGGCCCAGTCCACCCGGTGGCGGTTCAAAAGATTGGCGATGTTGATCTCCTCATCGGCCAAGACCTTGGTGATTTGCCCCAGCATATTGGGAATGTTTCGATGGTTCACCGTGAGCCGGCCCATGCTGTTGCAGCGGCCCATATTGGAGTCGGGGAAGTTCACCGAATTTCGAATGTTGCCGTGATCCAAATAGTCCACCAATTGGCGCACCACCATCATGGCGGAATTTTCTTCGCTCTCCGGCGTGGAAGCGCCTAAGTGGGGAATGTTAATGGTGTGGGGAAGCTTCATAGTTTCCGGATCGGGGAAATCCACCACGTAGTTCACCACGACGCCGGCATCCATAAATTTCTTCAGTGCCTTCACATCCACCAGGCCGCCTCGGGCGATATTAATGAGGCGCAGGCCCGGCTTGGCGATGGAGAGCAACTCCTCGCTGACGAAATTTTTCGTATCCGCCGTGTAGGGAATGTGAAGGGTAATGTAATCCGCCTTATTAAAAAGGGCTTTGGGATCTTCCACCACGTCGACGCGGGTATCCAAGTTCAGGGCGTTGCCGATGGAAAGGAAGGGATCGTAGCCCACGACATTCATGCCCATGTCGATGCCCATTTTTGCCACGCGGCGGCCCGTGGCGCCGAGGCCGATGACGCCCAGGGTCTTGCCCATGAGCTCAGGGCCTGCGAAGCGCTTCTTCGCCGCTTCCACGTCCTTGCCAATGGCATCGCCTTTATAATTTCTCACCCAGTCGATGCCGCCCAGCACATCCCTGGAAGACAGGAGCAGAGCCAGAAGCACCAGCTCCTTCACGCCATTGGCATTGGCCCCCGGCGCCTTGGTGACGACGATGCCCTTTTTCGAGCAGCGGTCGATGGGGATGTTGTTCACGCCCGCGCCGGCACGACCCACGAAGCGCACATTGGGCCCGAAGTCGTAGTCGTGAAGATCTGCACTGCGCACCAAAATGGCATCGGGATCTTCCACATCCGGCGACGCGATAAAATTCGCCGGCAATAACTTCAGCCCTTCCTTCGAAATATTGTTGATGGTCTTGATTTTATAGACACGTCGTTCATCCTTAGCCACGTTGCACCTCAAATTCCTTCATATAATCCACCAGCGCCTTCACGCCATTCATGTCCATGGCGTTATACAGGCTCGCCCGCATGCCGCCCACACTTCGGTGGCCCTTCACATTGTAAAGGCCCTTGGCCTTGGCACCGGCGACGAAATCCCCGTCCAAATCCTTGTCTCCCGTCACAAAGACCACGTTGGTGAGGGAGCGATCCTCGACGGGAATGGTGTTTTTAAACAAAGCGCTGTTGTCGATGGCGTCGTATAAAAACGCCGCCTTTTCCTTGTTCCGCGCTTCCATGGCTTTGACGCCACCCATTTTCTTCACCCAATCCAAGACCAGGCCGCAAATGTAAATGCTGTAGCAAGGCGGGGTGTTGAACATGGAGTCCTTTTCCAAATGGGTCTTGTAATCCAGCATGGTGGGCAGCTCGCCCTTTTCCTTTTTTAAGAGATCCTTTTTCACGATGACCACGGTAACCCCGCTGGGACCTAAATTCTTTTGCGCCCCGGCGAAAACCAGGCCGCAACCATTCACATCGTAGACTTCGCTTAAAATATTTGACGACATATCCGCCACCACCGTGCCCTTTATGGCCGCTAAGCGATCAGGCGAAAGGCGGGTGCCGTAAATCGTATTGTTCACGCAGACATAAGTATAGACACTGTCCTTTGCCCCTTGTTCCAGGTTGGGATAGTAGGAAAAATTAGCCTCCTCCGACGAGGCGACGGCCTTTACGGGATAAAGCATGGCCGCTTCCTTGTAGGCCTTCTTCGCCCAAGAGCCTGAGATCACGTAGGAAGCCGATTGGCCGTCGGATAAAAGATTCATGGGGATCATGGTGAATTGCAGCGACGCGCCCCCTTGCAAAAAGAGCACCTCGTGATCCTCATCCAGATTCAGAAGGGAGCGAAGAGATGCCTTGGCTTCGGCGTGAATGGCCCCGTACTCACTTGAGCGGTGACTCATTTCCATGACCGACATGCCGCAGCCTTTGTAATTCAACATATCCTTCGATGCCTGCTCCAAAACCTCCACAGGTAAAGTGGCGGGGCCGGCGGAAAAATTAAACACTCTTTCCATTACAAACCTCCTACGTATAAAACACTGTAAAGCACTAAAGCTTTTTTTGGATATTGCCCTATTATACGCCGTAAGATAAAAAGAAACAATCCCGCAGCGAGAAAAAATTAAATATACGGATGGCCCGCGGCAAAAATCAAAAAACGCCCATTTTTTAGAATTACAGCTTGAAAATTCTGCTGTAATTCTCGAAAAAGGCCTTTTTCGCAAATTACAGCCGAAAAAGACGACGTTTATTTCCCTTAATCCCCATTTTCGGAAATAAGCTTTTCTTCGCACCTTTTCCGCAAATAAAAAAACCGGACTGCACATGCAATCCGGCTTTATGGTGGAGACGGCGGGGATCTAGGATATAGGCAAACAAATCGCATGATAAGGCCGTTTGAAATAAATAGTGTGCAACCAGTGTGTAACGATAAATAGTCGGTGTAGTGTTCTGTTTTCAAACTAAATAAAACTTTAAATTAGAAGCGAAAGGCTTCCTGGATTTTTCAATTGATTGCTACTCAATTTCATTCAGATATTCAATGTTTGTGATAGAATTTAGAATGATATTATAGCAGAATATAAAAGAGCACAAAATGTAAGGAGTGAGAACCAATGAATAATAAACTTCAAGAGTTAGAAGCTAGAAAAAGACATTTGAATCAAAAGATACAAACTATTTCACAACATTTTTTAACCAGTTACGAGGAAGATTTTGCTATTCGATTCGCTCATGAATCTACAAAGATGGAAGGAAATACTCTGTCAATTTTCGAAGTCAAAACTCTTCTAGTGGATCGAATTACAGTAGGAGGGAAAGAATTAAGAGAACTCTACGAAGTGATTAATCATCAGAAAGCCTTTGAGTATCTAAAAAAAGCGATTCTAGAAAACAGAGAATTCACAGAAGACCTAATCAAAGATCTCCACCAGATTATTACGGAAAATATTTTTCCCGGGGGTATCTATCGTCAAACTAATGTACGGATCTCGGGTGCTTCCTTTATTCCTATCGATTGGACAGAGGTCAGAAATGAGATGTCCTATTTTATAGAACAATATACAGTTCGAAAGAAAGACTTATCAACGTTAGAATTAGCTGCATGGGTACATGCTGAGTTTGTCAAAATTCATCCATTCTCCGATGGCAACGGTAGAACAGCACGATTGCTTATGAATTATATTTTAATGGCCGATGATTTCTTGCCTATTAACATTTCTACAGAGAAACGGGCTGTATATTACGAAAGCCTCGATCAGTACGCTAAAGATCAGGACCTTGAAAAGTTTTTATTTTTGATTTGTGAAGAAGAAGAAAAAGCAATTAAGGATTATGAGATTGAATTACAGGTAGAAAAATCTCGTCCCTTTGAAAGATGATTGTACTGAAATTCCTTTAGTCTATATAAGCTTTTCTCTGTTTGTTTCGGAGGTTATGAATGAACAATAAGTATAATATGACGCTTTCACAAAACATTGCTTACGCAAAACGTAATTTAGTAGACAGCATTTATAATAGTGCCAAGTTGGAAGGATTAAATGTTACCTTCCCTGAAACTTATACCATTCTTGAAAAGGCGAAGATGCAGAATGTCGATATTTCTGCCGTCAGCACAATTTTGAATCTAAAGCATGCCTGGCAATTTCTTTTAAAGAACATCGAAGAACCCATTACCCTTGATTTCATAAAAGACCTTCATTATGAAATTGCTAAAGATGAAGCTCTTGCCTGGGGAGAACTAAGAACAGGTCGTGTTGGTATTGGAGGAACAGATTATGTACCGCCAATACCTGAAGAAGGCGAAGTAAAAACAAAACTTTTAGCATTCGAAAAAATAAATAATGCAACGGAAAGAGCGATTGAACGAATGCTATGGATGATGAAAGCACAACTTTTTTGGGACGGAAATAAACGAACCGCTTCACTGATTGCTAATAAAGATCTTATAAGCCACGGTAAGGGCATCCTTACAATCAGGGAGAAAGATATTTTAGAATTCAATACTTTGCTCAGCCATTATTACTCTACAGATGAAAAAACCGATCTAATAAATATGATTTATAAAAAAGCAATCAGCGGTGTGGAGTTAAGAGAAAAGGATCTTCCTTCCTATAGAGAATTAAAAGATCAAGCAACTGAGAGAATGAATCTTTCTAAGCCAAACCAATTTTTAAAGCTTGATGATTTAGAAAGATAGATTTAAAGCCACTGCGAAGGCGGTGGCTTTTTTTGGTATAATAGAAGTATCTAAATTCACCTTTTTTCTGTCATAGCAAGCGAGTACCTTGGATATCCATTTTGAAAAAATAAATCTCCAAGGCTTGTTGAGGAGTTCCCCAAACCCCCGAAATAAATTTTGGATTTTCAAAATTTATGGGATAATCCCGAACCCTTATTAAACTATTTTTATGAAAGGAATTAAAGCTATGAGTGAAAAAAGATACCGAGATCAGCAGATGCTTTTAAGATTTACTTCTGAAGAAAAAGAATTCTTCGAAACCCTTTTTGAAAAAAGTCGATTTACTAATCGCAATGATTTTATTATCCACCTACTCCGCCATCGTAAAATAATTAATGTCCGACTAAATGACGGTCAGCTAAATGCTATGCACGTTTCTCTCTCCCTGATTGGAAATAATATAAATCAAATTGCTCGAAGAATAAATTCTACCAATTCAATTTACCAAGAAGACATTAATGATATTTTAGAAATTAAAAACCAATTAGAAGATATTCGTACTAATCTTCACATGCTATGCAAGACTTTTAATGTTCAGAGGGCATAAGTTGTGGCTGTTATTGTAAAAGGTAAGCCAATTAAGTCCACGTTGCAGAAGGCAATTAATTATGTTGCAGACGCTTATAAAACTGAAAACAGTATTTTAGTTTCAGCGTATGGCACTAGTATTGATTATGGAGAAAGAGATTTTTTAGAAATCTGGAACACGAATACAAATCCACAAAAGAAAGTATTAGCAAGACACTTCAAACAGTCCTTTGCTCCAGGAGAAGTATCTCCTGAAGAAGCACACGAAATTGCCTTGGAATTTTGTGAGCGTTTCTTAAAAGGTGAATATCAATACGTAGTAGGAACACACGTCGATACGAACTGTATTCATAATCATATTCTTTTTAATAACATACGAATGACGGATTTTAAAGCCTATAAGATCACAAAAGACATTCCCATCATCAGACAAATAAACGACGATATTTGTAAAGAACACGGACTATCCATTATTGATTCCGATAAAGAAAAAGAATTTCTAAACGACCATCTTCGAAACACGAGGTCATATTATGAAGATATGTGTCTAAAAAAAGGTCTGTCCTGGAAAGCAAAGATTCAGTCCGGAATTGACTTATGTATTGAAAAGGCAACAAGCTATGAGAATTTTCTTTTTTTGATCGAAGACATTGGACTTGTTCATGATGACAACGGAAAGTATCTGAAAATTAAATTCCCGGAACAACAAAAATTTACAAGGTGCAAGGAACAAACACTTGGAAAAGACTACACACGTGAAGCTATTCAAAATCGCATTGAGCAAGAAATAGAAATCAAAAATCAAATTGCAAACAAGCCGAAGATGTACATGCAAGATCCTAACTTTATAAAACAAACCAAGCAAAAAATTCAGGACGATCTTCACACTATTCTCGGCGAAGAAAAGACCTTCCGTGATTTTATGGAGCGTTTTTCCTCTCTAGGTTACAGTTATGATCCTGATGAAAAAGTCTATATGTTTGAAGATAGTCACCGCTCTGTTACTTGTCCGGAAGCTCGACTCAGTAAAAAATATCATATGGAGCAAATACAAGCTGCATATCGTGAAGCCAACATCGATGTTTATAAACAACAATTCGTCGATTATAAGATCATTAATCGAACAAAATACGCTATGGAGTCAGCTATAAAATATGCTTCATCTTACGACGAATTTTTAAACGAGATGAAGAAGAAACAATATGATTTCAAGGAGTACCGTGGCGAACTCTACCTGAAACATTCAAGCGATGAAGAATTTACGCTTATACACCCTACCACTTTTGGAACGGACTATACCAAAGAAATGATCAGTTTTAACATTCAGCATAAAACAATCGGTCAAGAAGATGTACGCATGATTCGTTTTGAAAAAGGTCTTAATCAGAATGAGATCTTAATGAGAAATATGACGATGATGAACGAGAACTATCTGCTCTTAAAAAAACATGGCATTAATAGTTTCTCAGAAATTACAGCAGTAATTAATTTCAACAACAACATTCAGAAGGAAAACAATGATCGAATTAAAGAGATCAAAGAGCTTACAGGAGGCTATTTAACGGATTTAAAATTAAAGTCTGAGCTAACGGACCTCTATAACGATAATCGTCGTTTAAAGGCTTCTGTGGCAAACCTTCATAAAATTCATGATAACTACTCACGATATTTGGAACTTAATGATCGATCAAAAGAAAGACTAGATAAAGGTACGCCTAGCCGTTAAATGATTCTCTAAGATATAAAATGTCGGAGCATTATGGGTTATAAAGTATCCATTGGGTGTTTGAAAATGTGACGAACCCGGAGCAAAAACTAATGACGGTAACGGAGAGAAAGTAGTTTAAAAAGAGCCACAGTCTTTTAAAGAAACCGACAAAGAACTTAACAGAAGATGAAAAGTTCGTTGTCGCCATCTTGTTTAAAACGAGCGATGCTATTCGTACCGCTTATATTTTAAAAGAAGGCTTTACCGTTCTATCTCATCAAAAAATCTCTGCTATGACAGCTCTAACACAGTGGATGGAAGAAGCTAAAGAAGCGGTCAAAAAAAGTGGCGATACTGCTTAAGCGCTTAGAAAAACTAGTTCAGCGAGATTACCAGCAGCTTTAATTACCTGTAGAAAAAAGGTCGGAGCACTATAAAGTGACCCCATAAAGTTGGACTTAATCGAGTAAGCATTCCGCTTGCTCGATTTTGTTTTACATAACATTCGTTCTATGCAGATTGCATCTGTTCACGGTATTGCTTCGGACTCAAGCCTCCTAACTTTTCTTTGATTCGATCGTTGTTGTAATAGTGGATGAAACGTTCGATGGAACGCACGAGTTCTTGTCGGCTTCGGTAGACGTAACCGTCGTAGATTTCTCTTTTCAGTACACTGAAGAAGTTCTCCATGGGGGCGTTGTCGTAGCAGTTGCCTTTTCTCGACATGGCTTGAGTGGTCAGTATGGATAAAATTTAATATTTCTCAAAAGCCTCGTATGTGGGAATAGGTCAATTATTTTCTATTGTATAACACATAATCTTTTCTTCAAAGTCTTTATTCTCTTTATAACTTTATGAAAGCATTGCATAAAAAGGGAGATTTGCAAAAACAAATCTCCCTAATAAACATTGAACTTAGAACCTTATCATTTTGATAAAAAATTAAGATTTATCTTTTTATTTATTAACCGAAAGGTTCAACCCCGCTATCTCTTTAAAAAATTTCTGACTTAAATAAGTTCGATTTTCTCTTACATAAAAATCATAACTCCGCTTCTTCCCCTCTTTAATTAAGCAATAACGTTGACCATCTGGAACCATGAGAATCTTTTGATTCTTATTTTTAATTACAATACTAGAGTCCTTTTGGTTCCAATTTACCTCATAATCTTGCCCCTCTAAGATCGATCGCAAAGGAAGGTAAGCTCTTCCTTTTTCCACAAAACCTTTTGAGTTCAAAGTTTTTTCATCTAAGAATATAGATACGTTGTGTTTTGTTTCGACTAAATCACGGAGATTTTTTGTGCGTTTACTACCCGTATCTTGATCAACAATCATTAACTGGCTATTTCCTAATTTATTTGGGTCAGGTATAAGGATAAATATCCAGTTATCCCCTTGAATCCCCTGAGCATTACACTTTCTTCCTAAAACCTCTTCCAATCTACCCTCAGAGAGAGACTTAAATGAATCCATTCTATTCATTTGGTCCTTGTTTTGCTCCACTTGTAGAACTTTGTCTGCAATGTTAAAGGTAAAAGATTTTCCACTTCCCATTCTCTTTAAATATAGTGTATTTCCATCTAAGCTATAAGAGAAGGCTTCATCTCCTTGTGTCTTTAATTCGATATCTTTTGCTGGAATTTCAGCAAAAGGTTCCAAAAAATTGCGATCTAAAATCAATAAACCACAATAGTGTTCTAGGATCAAATAATCATCCGAACCAGCGACAAGAGTTAAGGGATCTGCTCCTGGTTTACTTGATAGCATAGTATTTATAACATTATCATTCGTTTGTTGCTCTTTCTTGGTATCCTTTTTTTGATCATTTGCAGTCTTCATTCCTAAGCTGAATGGCAAAACAAATAACACTATTAATAAAAGAAATATAGTACGAGTTTTTTTCATCATATTAGACTCTCCTTTTTCTAATTGAAAATAGCATTAATAGTAGTATCCATCAATTCTTATCTTAACATTGTCAATACCCCCCCATCTGCTGGAGAAATATCCTGAATAAGATGAAGAATGCGCAGTTACCCAAGGGTCTCCACCTTTTTTATAGACTACAACTGAATGATAATATCGACCTCTATCGTTCTTTAGTTGAATAATGCTTCCTGTATCTAACGCACCAAAAGTACTAGAAAAATATCCCACAGGCCCCTGAGAAGAATTATTAACTAAAAACGTTCTTAGTTCATTTACACCAGCCCATGAGGAACTTCTTTCATTTATGGATCTATAGTACCAATAGTTAGATCCTGTTATCGACGATGAACTTGAGCTTTTGAATGGTGCGCCACCCGCTCTAAGTATTTGTGAAGCGTAATTTGTACAGTCTCCCCCTCTTCCTGTAAAATTGTAGTAAGCTGAGTTAAATCCATTAAAATAGTTATCTTGATATCGCCTCATATTTGCCTTTTGTTGACTGGAAAAATAGGCAAATCTTCCAGACATAGGTCTAATTGCAGATTGATCGTTAAGTTCTTTTTCAAATTCTATGCTTTTAATATACTCTGCAAATCTATCTTTAGCAGAATCTATACTAGAATTTCCCATCGAAAAAGCTCTTTCTTTGTTCATAGCACTAGAGTTTATTTGTGAATCCAAAGGTAATTCCTTCGCTTCTAACGTTAAATTTTCAGGAAATAATGTTCCATCAGAAAGGTCATTTGAAATCGCAGCATAAACATAAAAATCATCATTATCTCTTGTCACTCTAATTTTGTAATCCGCAATCAATTTGGATTCTAAGTCTCCATCCCAATAATTATATTGGATTTTCAACAAAACATCTTCTGTATTTTCGTTTACAGGAACTAACTGCTCATCCAAAACTTTAAAGCTTTTTAAGGTTAACTTTCTTCCTATTAATTTTTCTTTATATGCTTTTATTTCCTTTCGGTCAAGCATATGTTTTTTCAAGCCTTCCGCTTTGCTGTCAACCACACTGCTCTTCACATCGTTAGAATCACTAAAATCCGAAAACTCTTTTTCTACAAATTCAATAGCTACCTGCCTTATTCTCTCATTAGAACTCATTTCTCCTTCTGCAGAAAAAGCGAATACCTCATTTGAAACAGAGAGCATCACTAACAAGGAGATAACTAAAGACAAAACCTTTTTCATCATTTTCTCATCCTTTCTTAGATCTTTGATGGCACTGTTGAATCATAGTTTGCATAAGGCTTCCTAAAGCTAGGATAACATCCACATGTTGTTTTGTCAAGTATTTCTGCACTGTATTAAAGTTCTCTTTTCTTTTTGATAACTTCCCCTTTTTCATATTTTCTAATCTTTGTGGTAGTAGAATTCTAATTTATTGTAATGTATCTATTCAATGTTCCTCATTTCACTTTTTAGGTGGTTTCCTTAAATAATTTAAACGTACCTTTTCTCGGTAAGCTAAACCAGGGTTGTTAAATTGAGAACAGATTTAATACAAAAGGCGAAGCCTCTATTGACGAAAGATACAATATTATTGACTACATATATGTTGACTTCTTTCCAACCACATAACTCTCGCAAAATTGCACCTATTTCGAGTCGCTTTGACCCATAGAATTCTTTTCTTCTATATTTCGGTGCAAATACAACGTGATACTTACAATTCCATTTTGTGTGTGATAGACTATGAGTGTCATTTAGCGATGACATCTTTACCTCCTGTTGATGATAATGTTGCGTGGTTTCCAGACCTTTTTTATCATAACACGAGAGGCTGTTAGGTTCTCATCGCCAAAGCTAAACGGAACCCCCGGTCTAACCGGGGGTTTTCTAATACAACAAAAAAGGATCGAAGCGCAAAGCTCCGACCCTTCCAGACTATGCTAGTATAAAAGAAATATTTTATCGTCTGGAAAATTGACAGCCTATCACAAGAGATAACACCGAGAATGCAAGCAGAACGAATGCAATTAATAGATGACAGGCTATCGCAATTAATTTAAACAAGATTTTTCCTAAAAATAGCATAAAAATCTAGTTATCCGCATAAAAACTGGACTTATCACACTTTATCAAGGTCAAAACCACTCAATTTACTACTAATTTACTACTTATGAATGAGCTTTGATACGACGATTTATCCTTGAAAAGTGAAGATATAAAGATACTTCCAATAAAATTTGAATATTTAATAGGTAGACACTTCAAAAAATGAGGTGTCTATTTTTTTACCCGATTTTGAAAGGAAGTGAACTTATGAAAACAAAAAATCAAGAATCAAAAGGTCGTTCCCCACTCTTTAAGACCATCAAACATTCATTCAGCCAATAAAAAAGAAAGGATAGGTAAAAATATGGAACTTAAATTTGTGATTCCCAACATGGAAAAAACATTCGGCAATTTAGAATTTGCTGGCGAGGATAAAGTCGTTCAGCGAAGAATCAACGGACGGCTAACTGTCTTATCAAGAAGCTATAATCTCTATTCTGATGTTCAAAGAGCAGATGATATTGTGGTGGTGCTTCCTGCTGAAGCTGGCGAAAAACATTTCGGCTTTGAGGAACGTGTGAAGTTAGTCAATCCACGTATTACCGCAGAGGGCTACAAAATCGGCACTCGTGGTTTTACAAATTACCTTTTACATGCTGACGACATGATAAAAGAATAAAGAAAGAGAGGAAAAATGATGAGATTAGCAAATGGCATTGTATTAGATAAAGACACGACTTTTGGAGAATTGAAATTCTCTGCTCTACGTCGTGAAGTGAGAATCCAAAATGAAGACGGGTCGGTTTCAGATGAAATCAAGGAACGTACCTATGACTTAAAATCCAAAGGACAAGGACGCATGATTCAAGTAAGTATTCCTGCCAGCGTGCCTTTGAAAGAGTTTGATTATAACGCACGGGTGGAACTTATCAATCCCATTGCGGACACCGTTGCTACTGCCACCTATCAAGGAGCAGATGTTGACTGGTATATCAAGGCAGACGATATTGTGCTGACAAAGGATTCTAGTTCATTCAAAGCTCAACCACAAGCAAAGAAAGAACCGACACAAGACAAATAGTCGCTAGGTAGAAAGGAGACTTTTTCGCATGAAACAGCGTGGTAAAAGGATTCGCCCATCTGGTAAAGATTTAGTCTTTCATTTTACGATAGCGTCACTCCTGCCTGTTTTCCTGCTGGTTGTCGGACTGTTTCATGTGAAGACAATCCAGCAGATCAACTGGCAGGATTTTAACCTATCACAAGCAGATAAGATTGACATTCCCTATTTAATTATCAGTTTCAGTGTCGCAATTCTTATCTGCTTGCTGGTAGCGTTTGTATTCAAACGGGTTCGCTATGATACGGTTAAACAACTTTACCACCGTCAAAAACTGGCAAAGATGATACTTGAAAACAAGTGGTATGAATCTGAACAGGTCAAAACAGAGGGTTTCTTTAAAGATAGTGCTGGTCGTACAAAGGAAAAGATAACCTACTTCCCTAAAATGTATTATCGACTTAAAAATGGCTTGATACAGATACGGGTGGAAATCACGCTGGGAAAATATCAAGACCAACTCTTACACTTGGAAAAGAAATTAGAGAGTGGCTTGTACTGTGAGCTGACGGATAAAGAGTTAAAGGATTCCTATGTGGAATATACTTTGCTCTATGACACCATAGCCAGTCGTATTTCTATTGATGAAGTAGAAGCTAAAGATGGTAAACTTCGCTTAATGAAAAACGTATGGTGGGAATATGATAAGCTCCCTCATATGTTGATTGCTGGTGGTACAGGTGGCGGTAAAACTTACTTTATACTGACACTGATTGAAGCCTTGCTTCATACAGATTCAAAACTGTATATTCTTGACCCGAAAAATGCTGACCTTGCGGACTTAGGTTCTGTGATGGCAAATGTCTACTATAGAAAAGAAGACTTGCTTTCTTGCATTGAAACATTCTATGAAGAAATGATGAAACGTAGTGAGGAAATGAAGCAGATGAAGAACTATAAGACTGGCAAAAATTATGCTTACTTAGGTCTCCCGGCACACTTCTTAATCTTTGATGAATACGTCGCTTTCATGGAAATGCTGGGAACAAAAGAAAACACCGCAGTTATGAATAAGCTGAAACAGATTGTCATGTTAGGTCGTCAAGCTGGCTTCTTTCTAATACTGGCTTGTCAACGTCCAGACGCAAAATATTTAGGCGACGGAATCCGTGATCAGTTTAATTTCAGAGTGGCTTTAGGTCGTATGTCTGAAATGGGCTATGGCATGATGTTTGGCAGTGACGTACAAAAGGATTTCTTCTTAAAGCGAATCAAAGGTCGTGGCTATGTTGATGTAGGAACAAGTGTCATATCAGAGTTTTATACTCCCCTTGTACCAAAAGGATATGATTTCTTGGAGGAAATTAAAAAGTTATCCAACAGCAGACAGTCCACGCAGGCGACGTGCGAAGCGGAAGTCGCAGGTGTGGACTGATCTTGCTGGCTGGTGTGGCAATAGCCACGCCAGCACTTAACCCCCCGTATCTAACAGGGGGGTACAAATCGACAGGAAACAGTCAAAAAAACATTAGAAAATCCTTTGGTTACAAGGGATTTACAAAATTTCAGCGTATGTCAAATGGGCTTTAAAAGTTGACATACGCCTTTTTGATTGGAGGGATTTTTACTGAATGAACAAACTTGGTTACAGCATTTAAAAGAAAAACGCTTGGCTTATGGACTATCTCAAAACCGTTTAGCTGTTGCGACTGGTATTACAAGGCAGTATCTAAGCGATATTGAAACAGGAAAAGTCAAGCCATCAGAGGATTTACAGCAGTCCCTTTGGGAAGCTCTGGAACGCTTCAATCCCGACGCTCCCCTTGAAATGCTGTTTGATTATGTAAGGATTCGCTTTCCGACAACAGACGTACAGCAGGTGGTCGAAAACATCTTACAACTGAAACTGTCCTATTTTCTTCATGAGGACTATGGTTTCTATTCTTATTCAGAGCATTATGCTTTAGGCGACATATTCGTCCTTTGCTCCCATGAACTGGACAAAGGAGTTCTGGTGGAATTGAAAGGTCGTGGGTGCAGACAATTTGAAAGCTATCTTCTGGCACAACAAAGAAGCTGGTATGAGTTCTTTATGGACGTTTTGGTGGCTGGCGGTGTGATGAAACGCCTTGACCTTGCCATTAACGATAAGACAGGGATTTTGAATATCCCTGTACTCACTGAAAAGTGCCAACAGGAAGAATGTATCTCCGTCTTCCGCAGTTTTAAAAGCTATCGCAGTGGCGAACTGGTACGCAAAGAGGAAAAGGAATGTATGGGAAACACCCTCTATATCGGTTCATTACAAAGTGAAGTTTATTTCTGTATCTATGAAAAGGACTACGAGCAGTACAAGAAAAATGATATTCCCATTGAAGACGCAGAAGTAAAAAACCGTTTTGAGATTCGATTGAAAAATGAGCGTGCCTATTATGCAGTCCGTGATTTACTCGTCTATGACAATCCAGAGCATACCGCCTTTAAAATTATCAATCGGTATATCCGTTTTGTAGATAAAGACGATTCCAAACCTCGTTCTGATTGGAAACTGAATGAAGAATGGGCTTGGTTTATTGGGAACAATCGTGAACGATTAAAACTAACCACAAAACCAGAGCCTTACTCCTTCCAAAGGACGCTGAACTGGCTATCTCATCAAGTTGCCCCGACCTTAAAGGTTGCGATTAAACTTGATGAAATCAACCAGACGCAGGTTGTAAAAGACATTCTCGACCATGCGAAACTGACAGACCGACACAAGCAGATTTTGAAGCAACAGTCAGTAAAAGAACAGGACGTGATAACAACAAAAAAATAACTCAAATACAAATTCATTGAATATAGAGAGGAGAACATTTTTATGAATTTTGGACAAAACCTTTATAACTGGTTTCTATCAAACGCTCAATCACTGGTGCTTTTAGCAATCGTTGTGATTGGCTTGTATCTTGGCTTCAAGCGTGAGTTTAGCAAACTGATTGGCTTTTTAATTATTGCGATTATTGCGGTTGGCTTAGTCTTCAACGCTGCTGGAGTAAAAGACATTTTACTAGAGCTATTCAATCGCATTATTGGTGCTTAAATAAAACCGTTCTTTTGTGGAATATAAGTGGTTTTCTTATGTTCCGCAAAGGAATGGTACACCAAACGAAGTGCGGTAGGGATTTTTGAATCTCTACAAAGAAAGGACGTGAATATATGGACGATATGCAAGTCTATATTGCGAATTTAGGCAAATACAATGAGGGCGAATTGGTCGGTGCGTGGTTTACCTTTCCCATTGACTTTGAGGAAGTCAAAGAGAAAATCGGCTTGAATGATGAATATGAGGAATACGCCATTCATGACTACGAGTTACCCTTTACGGTTGACGAATACACTTCCATTGGCGAACTCAATCGACTATGGGAAATGGTATCGGAATTACCCGAAGAATTACAATCGGAGCTATCTGCTCTGCTCACTCATTTTTCAAGCATTGAAGAACTAAGCGAACATCAAGAGGATATTATCATTCATTCCGATTGTGATGATATGTATGACGTGGCACGCTACTACATTGAAGAAACGGGTGCTTTAGGCGAAGTACCAGCTAGTCTTCAAAACTATATTGATTATCAAGCCTATGGTCGGGATTTAGACCTTTCAGGAACGTTTATCTCAACCAATCATGGGATTTTTGAAATCGTCTATTAAATCTGTCGGTACATTACTACTGGCAGATTTTCTATTTTACGGGGTGGCTCAATCAGCTACCCCTATTTTTTATGAAAGGATTGATTACATGAAGAAAATACGAAGCTATACCAGTATCTGGTCTGTGGAAAAGGTACTGTATTCTATCAATGATTTTAGACTTCCGTTTCCCATAACCTTTACGCAAATGACATGGTTTGTCGTGTCACTCTTTGCAGTGATGATACTTGGCAACTTGCCCCCTCTTTCCATGATAGAGGGAGCATTTCTCAAATACTTTGGGATTCCTGTGGCTTTCACATGGTTTATGTCTACAAAAACTTTTGATGGTAAAAAGCCTTATGGATTTTTGAAGTCTGTCATTGCTTATGCACTGCGACCAAAGCTGACCTATGCAGGAAAAAAAGTAACGCTTGGCAGAAACCAGCCACAAGAAGCCATTACAGCAGTTAGGAGTGAATTTTATGGCATATCCAATTAAATACATTGAAAACAATCTCGTCTGGAATAAAGACGGGGAATGTTATGCTTACTATGAGCTTGTTCCTTACAATTACTCATTTCTAAGTCCAGAACAGAAAATACAAGTGCATGATTCTTTCAGACAGCTTATCGCACAAAATCGTGATGGCAAAATTCATGCTTTACAAATCAGTACAGAATCCAGCATACGTTCTGCACAAGAGCGTTCCAAAAATGAAGTCACTGGCAAGCTCAAAGCGGTTGCCTATGACAAAATCGACCAACAGACAGACGCTTTAATATCCATGATTGGCGAAAATCAAGTGAACTACCGTTTCTTTATCGGCTTTAAGTTGCTTCTCAACGATCAGGAGTTTTCTATGAAAAGTCTTACCGTTGAAGCAAAAAATGCTTTGTCTGATTTTGTCTATGATGTGAACCATAAGCTGATGGGCGATTTTGTTAGTATGAGTAATGATGAAATCCTGCGTTTTCAGAAGATGGAAAAGCTCTTAGAAAATAAAATCTCTCGTCGTTTCAAAATCCGCAGGTTAGATAAGGACGACTTCGGCTATCTGATTGAACACCTTTACGGACAGACAGGCACTGCCTATGAAGAGTATGAGTACCATCTATCAAAGAAAAAGCTGGATAATGAAACGCTGATTAAATACTATGACTTGATTAAGCCTACTCGCTGTTTGGTGGAAGAAAAACAGCGA
Source organism: Peptoniphilus sp. HCN-40583 (assembly GCF_037892835.1). Taxonomy (NCBI): domain Bacteria; kingdom Bacillati; phylum Bacillota; class Tissierellia; order Tissierellales; family Peptoniphilaceae; genus Peptoniphilus; species Peptoniphilus sp. HCN-40583. Next base: position 8,454 of record NZ_JBBKBU010000025.1, on the reverse strand, counting down.
TATTTGAAAATCCAGCAGGAAGATGAAACCGTCTATGTAGCTTACTTTACCATTAACAGCATTGTCGGAGAACTGGACTTCCCGTCCTCTGAAATCTTCTACTACCAGCAACAGCAATTTACATTCCCGATTGATACGTCAATGAATGTGGAAATTGTAGCGAATCGTAAAGCCCTATCTACTGTCCGCAATAAAAAGAAAGAACTGAAAGACTTGGATAACCACGCTTGGCAAAGTGATAATGAAACCAGCTCCAATGTGGCGGAAGCTCTGGAAAGTGTGAATGAGCTGGAAACCAATTTAGACCAAAGCAAGGAATCTATGTACAAGCTGTCTTATGTGGTAAGGGTATCAGCAAATGATCTTGACGAACTCAAACGTCGTTGTAATGAAGTGAAAGATTTTTATGACGATTTAAGCGTAAAACTGGTACGACCATTTGGGGATATGCTCGGCTTACATGAAGAATTTTTACCTGCCAGCAAGCGTTATATGAATGATTATATTCAATACGTGACCTCTGATTTCCTCGCTGGTTTAGGTTTTGGTGCTACTCAAATGCTGGGGGAAAATGAGGGGATTTATGTTGGCTACAGCTTAGATACTGGACGCAATGTCTATCTGAAACCTGCTCTTGCCAGTCAAGGGGTTAAGGGTTCAGTAACCAATGCGTTAGCGTCGGCTTTTGTTGGTTCGCTGGGTGGTGGTAAATCCTTTGCGAATAACCTTATCGTCTATTATGCGGTGCTTTATGGGGCACAAGCAGTGATTGTAGACCCAAAAGCAGAACGTGGCAGATGGAAAGAAACCTTGCCAGAGATTTCCCATGAAATCAATATCGTCACTCTGACTTCTGATGAGAAAAACAAAGGCTTACTTGACCCTTATGTGATTATGAAAAATCCCAAAGATTCTGAATCACTGGCTATTGATATTCTGACATTCCTTACGGGGATTTCCTCTCGTGATGGGGAACGCTTCCCAATCCTTAGAAAAGCCATTCGTGCAGTAACCAATAGTGAAGTACGAGGGTTGATGAAAGTGATTGAGGAATTACGGGTTGAGAATACGCCACTAAGTACCAGTATAGCCGACCATATCGAAAGTTTTACAGACTATGACTTTGCACATTTATTATTCAGTAATGGTTATGTGGAGCAGTCTATCAGCTTAGAAAAACAACTGAACATTATACAGGTTGCGGACTTGGTACTTCCCGACAAGGAAACTTCCTTTGAGGAATATACCACTATGGAGCTTTTATCCGTTGCTATGCTGATTGTCATTAGTACCTTTGCTTTAGACTTTATCCATACAGACCGAAGCATTTTCAAGATTGTAGATTTAGACGAAGCATGGAGCTTTTTACAGGTAGCACAAGGAAAAACACTATCTATGAAGCTGGTTCGGGCTGGTCGTGCTATGAACGCTGGGGTATATTTCGTGACCCAAAATACAGACGACCTCTTAGATGAAAAACTGAAAAATAACCTCGGCTTAAAATTTGCATTTCGTTCCACTGACCTTAACGAGATTAAAAAGACCTTAGCCTTTTTTGGTGTAGACCCAGAGGACGAAAACAATCAGAAGCGATTGCGTGATTTGGAAAACGGGCAATGCCTTATCAGTGATTTATATGGTCGTGTCGGTGTGATACAGTTCCACCCTGTATTTGAAGAACTGCTCCATGCCTTTGATACCAGACCACCTGTGCGAAAAGAGGTGTAAATGTGAAACCATCAATAGTAAACAGAATAAAATCAAACTGGACGCTGAAACGTCTAGGTAAAGTGGCAATGACAGTGGCTTTCACACTTGTGATTGCCATTTTTCTTTTAGCCATGCTGGGAACGGTGGTTCAAGCTGCGGGCTTGGTAGATGATACGGTCAATGTGGCAAATGAATACAGCCGATACCCACTTGAAAACTATCAACTGGATTTTTATGTGGATAATAGCTGGGGCTGGCTTCCGTGGAACTGGTCGGACGGGATTGGAAAACAGGTCATGTATGGACTATATGCCATTACCAATTTTATTTGGACAATCAGTTTGTATGTTTCCAATGCGACAGGTTACTTAGTACAGGAGGCCTATTCCTTAGACTTCATTTCCGCTACAGCAGATTCCATTGGTAAGAATATGCAGACCTTAGCTGGTGTGAGTGCAAACGGATTTTCAACAGAGGGTTTCTATGTTGGATTCCTCTTACTCTTGATTTTGGTTCTTGGGGTTTATGTTGCCTATACGGGACTGATAAAGAGAGAAACCACAAAGGCAATTCATGCCATTATGAATTTTGTGCTGGTGTTTATCCTATCGGCTTCCTTTATTGCCTACGCTCCCGACTACATTAAAAAAATCAATGACTTTTCATCAGACATCAGTAATGCCAGTTTATCACTTGGCACGAAGATTGTCATGCCCCATTCCGATAGTCAAGGCAAGGACAGCGTGGACTTAATCAGAGATAGCCTGTTTTCCATACAGGTTCAGCAACCGTGGCTACTGCTTCAATACAACAGTTCAGACATTGAAAGTATCGGTATTGACCGTGTGGAAAGCCTGCTCTCCACCAGCCCAGATTCCAACAATGGCGAAGACAGAGAAAAAATTGTTGCGGAAGAAATTGAAGACAGAAGCAATACCAATCTAACCATTACAAAGACCATTAACCGTTTAGGTACAGTCTTCTTCCTATTTGTCTTCAATATTGGGATTTCCATATTTGTATTCCTATTAACAGGAATCATGATTTTCTCGCAGGTACTTTTTATCATCTATGCTATGTTTCTGCCTGTGAGCTTTATTTTAAGCATGATTCCATCATTTGATGGTATGTCAAAACGAGCCATAACAAAGCTCTTTAATACCATTTTGACACGAGCTGGAATCACATTGATTATTACGACAGCATTTAGTATTTCAACCATGCTCTATACCTTATCGGCTGGTTATCCGTTCTTTTTGATTGCTTTTCTACAGATTGTGACCTTTGCAGGAATCTACTTCAAGCTGGGCGATTTAATGAGTATGTTTTCTCTACAGAGTAACGATTCTCAAAGTGTGGGAAGTCGTGTGATGAGAAAACCTCGTATGCTTATGCACGCTCACATGCACCGTCTACAGCGGAAACTTGGACGTTCCATGACTACTCTAGGGGCTGGGTCTGCCATTGTTACAGGTAAAAAAGGACAGTCGGGTTCGGGGAGTTCTGCAAGGACACAAGCAGATCACTCCCGACCAGACGGAAAGGAAAAATCAACACTTGGAAAACGTATCGGTCAAACCATCGGTACAGTAGCTGATACCAAAGACAGAATGGTAGACACTGCTAGTGGTTTGAAAGAACAGGTTAAAGATTTGCCGACCAATGCAAGATATGCAGTATATCAAGGAAAATCCAAAGTAAAAGAGAATGTCCGTGATTTAACCAGTAGTATTTCTCAAACCAAAGCGGACAGAGCCAGTGGACGCAAGGAACAGCAGGAACAAAGGCGAAAAACCATTGCGAAGCGTCGCTCTGAAATGGAACAGGTCAAACAGAAAAAACAGCCTGCTTCTTCTGTTCATGAAAGACCGACTACAAGACAAGAACAATATCATGATGAACAGACCTCAAAACAGTCTAATATTCAGACTTCATATAAGGAATCTCAACAAGCCAAACAAGAGCGTCCAGCAGTTAAGTCCGATTTTTCAAGTCCAAAAGTGGAACGCCAAGGCAATACCGTTCAAGAAAAAACCGTTCAAAAGCCAGCAACTTCAACCACTACAGCAGATAGAACTTCACAACGTCCAATCACAAAAGAACGTCCGTCTACTGTTCAAAGAGTACCACTACAAAATACAAGAAGTAGACCACCAATCAAAACCGCCACCATTAAGAAAGTCGGTAAGAAACCATGAAGTTGAAAACTTTAGTGATTGGTGGTTCTGGATTATTCTTGATGGTCTTCTCACTGCTTCTGTTTGTTGCCATTTTATTTTCAGATGAACAGGACAGCGGAATTTCCAATATTCATTATGGAGGTGTGAATGTTTCCGCAGAAGTGCTGGCTCATAAGCCTATGGTAGAAAAATATGCCAAAGAATATGGCGTTGAAGAATATGTCAACATACTTCTTGCGATTATACAGGTGGAATCGGGCGGTACTGCGGAAGATGTTATGCAGTCCTCGGAATCCCTCGGTCTTCCACCTAATTCATTGAGTACAGAAGAATCCATTAAGCAAGGTGTGAAGTATTTCAGTGAATTATTAGCCAGTAGCGAAAGGCTCAGTGTAGATTTAGAATCGGTTATCCAGTCCTACAATTATGGTGGTGGTTTCTTAGGGTATGTGGCTAATCGTGGAAATAAATATACCTTTGAACTGGCTCAAAGTTTCTCAAAAGAGTATTCAGGTGGCGAAAAAGTGTCTTACCCCAATCCCATAGCCATACCTATCAATGGGGGCTGGCGATACAACTATGGCAATATGTTTTATGTGCAACTGGTAACGCAGTATCTTGTCACAACAGAGTTTGATGATGATACGGTACAAGCCATCATGGACGAAGCACTGAAATATGAGGGCTGGCGATACGTTTACGGTGGAGCTTCCCCGACTACTTCTTTTGATTGTAGCGGACTGACACAATGGACGTATGGAAAAGCTGGAATTAACTTACCACGAACCGCACAACAGCAATATGATGTGACCCAGCATATCCCACTATCGGAAGCACAAGCTGGCGATTTGGTTTTCTTTCATTCTACCTATAACGCTGGCTCTTATATTACTCATGTTGGGATATACCTTGGCAATAACCGTATGTTTCATGCAGGCGACCCAATCGGTTATGCCGACTTAACAAGCCCCTACTGGCAACAGCATTTAGTGGGAGCAGGACGAATCAAACAATGAGAAAGGAAGATTTAATGATGAAATTTAGAAAAAATCAGAATAAAGAAAAACAGATACCAAAGGAAAAGAAACCTCGTGTCTACTATAAGGTCAATCCTCATAAAAAGGTTGTGATTGCCTTGTGGGTACTTTTAGGGCTTAGTTTCAGCTTTGCGATATTCAAGCACTTTACAGCTATAGATACTCATACTATTCACGAAACAACTATCATAGAAAAGGAATACGTTGATACTCATCATGTAGAAAATTTTGTAGAGAACTTTGCGAAAGTCTACTATTCATGGGAGCAATCCGATAAGTCCATTGATAATCGAATGGAAAGTCTAAAAGGCTATCTGACAGATGAACTTCAAGCTCTCAATGTTGATACAGTACGCAAAGATATTCCTGTATCGTCTTCTGTAAGAGGATTTCAGATATGGACGGTAGAGCCAACTGGCGACAATGAGTTTAATGTAACCTACAGTGTAGACCAGCTCATTACAGAGGGAGAAAATACAAAGACCGTCCACTCTGCTTATATAGTGAGTGTCTATGTAGATGGTTCTGGAAATATGGTACTGGTTAAGAATCCGACCATTACCAACATACCTAAGAAATCAAGTTATAAACCAAAAGCCATTGAAAGTGAGGGGACGGTTGATTCCATTACAACCAATGAAATCAATGAGTTTTTAACGACGTTCTTCAAGCTCTATCCTACAGCGACAGCCAGTGAACTTTCCTACTATGTGAATGACGGGATATTAAAACCAATCGGAAAAGAGTACATCTTTCAAGAACTGGTAAATCCTATTCACAATCGTAAGGATAATCAAGTCACGGTATCGCTGACAGTGGAGTATATCGACCAGCAGACCAAAGCAACGCAGGTATCTCAATTTGATTTGGTACTTGAAAAGAACGGGAGTAATTGGAAGATTATAGAATAACAAATATTGGTACATTATTACAGCTATTTTGTAATCACGTACTCTCTTTGATAAAAAATTGGAGATTCCTTTACAAATATGCTCTTACGTGCTATTATTTAAGTATCTATTTAAAAGGAGTTAATAAATATGCGGCAAGGTATTCTTAAATAAACTGTCAATTTGATAGTGGGAACAAATAATTGGATGTCCTTTTTTAGGAGGGCTTAGTTTTTTGTACCCAGTTTAAGAATACCTTTATCATGTGATTCTAAAGTATCCAGAGAATATCTGTATGCTTTGTATACCTATGGTTATGCATAAAAATCCCAGTGATAAAAGTATTTATCACTGGGATTTTTATGCCCTTTTGGGTTTTTGAATGGAGGAAAATCACATGAAAATTATTAATATTGGAGTTTTAGCTCATGTTGATGCAGGAAAAACTACCTTAACAGAAAGCTTATTATATAACAGTGGAGCGATTACAGAATTAGGAAGCGTGGACAAAGGTACAACGAGGACGGATAATACGCTTTTAGAACGTCAGAGAGGAATTACAATTCAGACAGGAATAACCTCTTTTCAGTGGGAAAATACGAAGGTGAACATCATAGACACGCCAGGACATATGGATTTCTTAGCAGAAGTATATCGTTCATTATCAGTTTTAGATGGGGCAATTCTACTGATTTCTGCAAAAGATGGCGTACAAGCACAAACTCGTATATTATTTCATGCACTTAGGAAAATGGGGATTCCCACAATCTTTTTTATCAATAAGATTGACCAAAATGGAATTGATTTATCAACGGTTTATCAGGATATTAAAGAGAAACTTTCTGCCGAAATTGTAATCAAACAGAAGGTAGAACTGTATCCTAATATGTGTGTGACGAACTTTACCGAATCTGAACAATGGGATACGGTAATAGAGGGAAACGATGACCTTTTAGAGAAATATATGTCCGGTAAATCATTAGAAGCATTGGAACTCGAACAAGAGGAAAGCATAAGATTTCAGAATTGTTCTCTGTTCCCTCTTTATCATGGAAGTGCAAAAAGTAATATAGGGATTGATAACCTTATAGAAGTTATTACTAATAAATTTTATTCATCAACACATCGAGGTCCGTCTGAACTTTGCGGAAATGTTTTCAAAATTGAATATACAAAAAAAAGACAACGTCTTGCATATATACGCCTTTATAGTGGAGTACTACATTTACGAGATTCGGTTAGAGTATCAGAAAAAGAAAAAATAAAAGTTACAGAAATGTATACTTCAATAAATGGTGAATTATGTAAGATTGATAGAGCTTATTCTGGAGAAATTGTTATTTTGCAAAATGAGTTTTTGAAGTTAAATAGTGTTCTTGGAGATACAAAACTATTGCCACAGAGAAAAAAGATTGAAAATCCGCACCCTCTACTACAAACAACTGTTGAACCGAGTAAACCTGAACAGAGAGAAATGTTGCTTGATGCCCTTTTGGAAATCTCAGATAGTGATCCGCTTCTACGATATTACGTGGATTCTACGACACATGAAATTATACTTTCTTTCTTAGGGAAAGTACAAATGGAAGTGATTAGTGCACTGTTGCAAGAAAAGTATCATGTGGAGATAGAACTAAAAGAGCCTACAGTCATTTATATGGAGAGACCGTTAAAAAATGCAGAATATACCATTCACATCGAAGTGCCGCCAAATCCTTTCTGGGCTTCCATTGGTTTATCTGTATCACCGCTTCCGTTGGGAAGTGGAATGCAGTATGAGAGCTCGGTTTCTCTTGGATACTTAAATCAATCATTTCAAAATGCAGTTATGGAAGGGATACGCTATGGTTGCGAACAAGGATTATATGGTTGGAATGTGACGGACTGTAAAATCTGTTTTAAGTATGGCTTATACTATAGCCCTGTTAGTACCCCAGCAGATTTTCGGATGCTTGCTCCTATTGTATTGGAACAAGTCTTAAAAAAAGCTGGAACAGAATTGTTAGAGCCATATCTTAGTTTTAAAATTTATGCGCCACAGGAATATCTTTCACGAGCATACAACGATGCTCCTAAATATTGTGCGAACATCGTAGACACTCAATTGAAAAATAATGAGGTCATTCTTAGTGGAGAAATCCCTGCTCGGTGTATTCAAGAATATCGTAGTGATTTAACTTTCTTTACAAATGGACGTAGTGTTTGTTTAACAGAGTTAAAAGGGTACCATGTTACTACCGGTGAACCTGTTTGCCAGCCCCGTCGTCCAAATAGTCGGATAGATAAAGTACGATATATGTTCAATAAAATAACTTAGTGTATTTTATGTTGTTATATAAATATGGTTTCTTGTTAAATAAGATGAAATATTTTTTAATAAAGATTTGAATTAAAGTGTAAAGGAGGAGATAGTTATTATAAACTACAAGTGGATATTGTGTCCTGTATGTGGAAATAAAACACGATTAAAGATAAGGGAAGATACTGAATTAAAAAAATTCCCCCTCTATTGTCCGAAATGCAGACAAGAAAATTTAATTGAAATAAAGCAGTTCAAAGTAACTGTGATTACAGAGCCAGACGCAAAGACGCAGAGCCGATAAAATGAGATTAATACAATCTCATTTTATCGGCTCT
>NZ_JBBKBU010000024.1:0-38903 GCF_037892835.1 Peptoniphilus sp. HCN-40583 | reverse complement strand
TTTGTTGGAATATTTATCCGTATAAGTCGCATTATAGGTCTTCGTGTCTACGGCAGTCCCATCCGTCGGTACGGCGGGGTTCCATTTATCGAAGACTTTCTTTTCGTCCGGAGTATCTTTCGTGTTCAGTGCGACGGGCTTCAGCTTGGCGATTTCCTCTTTTAATTTTTCGTTGTCATACTGTACGCCGTCTTTGACGTCGATGACTTTGATTTTTTCGCCCAGGTTGTTGAAGCGGCCGTTAACGGCGGCTGTTTGGCCTTCTTGAGGTTGATTGGCATTAAAGGTGAGTCGTTTGTAGCCATTGGGGACCGGCGGATACTCGCCGTTATCTCTATCGGGGACGAGGACATCGGGTTCGTAACGCAGGCTGATGGTTGCATTTTCCTTGGGATTAGGATCGGAGATGGACAAGGTGTATTCCTTGTTGTCGATGGTAACTTTATCACCATTCCCTTTGTCGCCTACCTTATAGGCTACGCCATCTGCTGCTGCATGTAATTTGGCTTCGTCAATATCTTCGGATTCACGCATATTGACGGTTTCGGATTTTGCCGGTAAGGGCATAGCGACACCAGTTAAATTATCCGATGTAATATTGGGCATGGTGCTGCCTTGAGCAGGCATGTTTTCAGCTGCCAAGGCTTTGCCATAGGGATCCACGTACTTCACGTCTACCATGGAGTTGGCCAATTCCGTCAGATCGATTTTAAAGCTTAGCTTCCCTAATTGACCCTCTGAAGTTTCCGGGGTGAATAACACGCGGACATTGATATCTTGGTCATATTGAACTTCGATGGCGGCATTGCGTACCATGGTTCCATCAGTAGGCCAACCCACGGTAAATTCGCGGGCACCGTTTTCTGTAATGGTCGCAAAGTCTTTCAGGAAATGTTCCTGTCCATCTGAGGTTTCCCACTTGGCGGTGATTTTAAATTCACCATTGGGAAGGGCGGACCAGTCAAAGGGATTTGACCCTAAGCCTTTTGTGTTTACGGTAATTACGGTGTCCGAATTGGCGGGCGCCTTGACGGGCGCTCCGGCACGGAAAAATCCGGATTCACGTCTAACTCTGGATTTAACCGCCGTTTTCTTTCCTGTTTGCGGTACCGTGAAGTTAAAGATTTCTTTTTTTCCCTTCACCACGCCTTTTAATTCCGTCGTTTGTGCTTTGGGGGCCAGGGCCGCGCCGGCTGCTAGTACGGCGCTGTCAAAGCTTGTAAACAACATGACAAAAGCAAGGAGCAGGGAAAGCCATCTTTTACTTGATTTCATGTTTCCTCCTTTCCGGGGGGCCGAAGCCGCCCCGGTTACCTTTTTTCTTTCTTCTGTTTTTTGCCGATTTTTCTATAGGATGTTTTCCTACTTAATAAGGTATTTGTAGGGGTTGGTGACGTAGGTCTTGGCTTCTTGGCCTTGACCTTCTTGGCAGGTTCCCGAAATAACCAGGACGTCGCCGGATTGCAACTTATAGCTGTTACCAAAGGGGGCTTTTACAAAGGTTCCCTTCGCAGGCACATTAACGGTAACATCGGCATTTCTATCGGTACCGTCGGCGCCCATGACCTTAATGGTCACGTCAGAGTTATCTCTATCGGCGGTCACTTTCATAAACTTTCTGCCTGCCCGTTGGCCGTTAAATTTAACCAATAATTGGTAGGTCTTTTCGTAGACGACCGTTTTTTCCGTCTTGTTGCCGAATTCGTCTACTGCGGTAATGGTGATGGTAGGATCTTTTCCTTCGTTTACCGCTTGTCTTAAGATGGTGTTCAACAGGTCGGCTTTGATCGTTGTTTCTTCTTTAGTGACTTGGTAGTCAAATCCGTTCGTTTCCGCCATGTTTTGGTAGGCTACCTTCACGTGAACTTGGCGGCCTTCGGGGATTTCCGAAAGAACGGCGGTTAAGTCGATAAAGCGTCTGAATTTTTCATCCGTGGCTTTTGCCGGATTGATTTCCGGGCCGGCGGCGTCGATCTTGACGTAGTTTCGGTTGACTACGTCGGTTTCGCCGATGGCCTTCTCGCCATCTTTATTGGATGCCGCAGGAATCATGTCCGGTTGCTTGGACACGATGCGAATGATGTCGTCGTTGGTAACTCCGTCCAGAGGAATGGTCTTGGTTTGTCCCAAGGTGTCGGTGTTTTCCATGGTGGTCTTACCGGCATCCACCCACTTGTTGTTGTCTTTATCCCACTTTTGTGCCACGTATTCCGTGCCGGGAGTGGGTTTGTTTAAGGTGGGGTTGGGAATGTCGAATTCGACGACGGGTTTGCCATCTTGGTTTGGCACTTGCTTCATTCTATCAACCGGAGCGGAAGTGCCTCGTTTGTTGATGGTTACACGGCCTTCCTGACCGTCGATGTCTTTGCCGGCTTTTTCAACCACGTACTTGGCGACAATGTCTTTGCCTGCCTTTCCTGTCAGGTCCAGGGTGCCGATAATTAACTTACCTGCATCGTCTCCGGTACCTTCTCTGGCGCTTAATGTTCCGTCCGCTGTTTTGTACGTTCCGTCTTGCTGTTTTTCTAATACGACTTCCGCGCCGTCGGCGACGGTAAGCTTAATCTTTTCAATGCCTGCGTTCTTTTCCGCGTCGCCCCAAGTGAGCTTGGCTTGAGTGTCGGTGTCATAGACATTGCTAAAGGCGGGTTTCGGAACATCCAAGGGTGTGGAAGTGTTCCAAATGGTGTAGCCGGTGACTTCATCCGTTCCATGACGATCGACGGTTACAGCATTTCTGGATGTTGCGGAAGTATAGGCGTCAACACCGATGCTGTAGGCTTGGTTCTTCGCCAAGGGATCGCCGTAGGGGTTGCCTGCGTTTTCGTGTAAGTTCCGAGGTGCATTGGGGTCTAGGGTTGTCGTACCGTCGGTATTGTTTAATCGAAGGTAGGTCTTTAAGCCTAAATCGCCCCAGTTGGGAACCTTGAAATTCTTGTAGGCATCTTCCATACCTGCGGGAACGACTGCCGATACATAGGACATCCGTTGACCCAATTCGTCAAAGCCGGGCAGTTTCCACGTTAAAGTTTTTTCCATGCCGTCCCAATCTTTTAAGCCGGCATCGCCTAAGGGATAGTAGTTGGCGTTTTGGTGAACCGTCGGGGTGCCGTAGTTCGTAACCGCTGTCCGTCTCAAGAGGCCGATCTTTGCGTCTTTTTTCTTCGTAGTATCAACTGAATCAACATACTTACCATATTTATGAGTTGCATCCGCTGTCTTATCTATATTCTTATAAGAAGCAACAACATTGATGTCGAAGAAGGGACGGTAATTGGCGTAAAGGTGAATGTCCTTACCTTCTTCAATGGCTTTTTTGATTTCCGTGTAGCTCTTGTCAACATCTCGAGGACTTACGGCTACGGAGTAACCGTTAGGAATATAATATGTGTTTTGAAGTTTGTTCAGGTCTTGCAACCATTCGGTTTTTTGAGGAATCCGCGCGGTCCCACCTTGCTTAGTCTTGACAAGACCTTGGGTAATTTCCCCGATCCGTTCGTTGTTGTTCCCTGCAGCAAATTCAGAAGTAGCATCGTTCGTGTATCTCTTCGTTGTCCAACCGATAAAGGAGTTGTTGGGAATATTAAAGGTCCTGGCCTTTGCATCGGTAATTTTATCCATGTCGGCTTGTTCGCCGGTCACGGGCACCTTGGGCAATTGTTTGATGATCAGGTTCCCCTTCATTTTAGACAAGGTGGGGCTGGAAACGGCGTCCAGAATCTTATCGGTCTTGTCTACGTCGGAAATAACAAGAGGTACCGTTATGGTTGTTTCGGCCTTGGGATCGGTGGTGTTGTTGGAGTGAAGGATCAAGTTGATGCCTTCGCCGTAAACGGCATAGACCGTGCGGTTTTTGTCGATGGGCGAGTTGGCGTCAAAGATATAGGCATCCTTTTCGGCCGTGGTCCAGTCGTCGGTTGCCTTGACAATTTTGCCTCTGTCTTTCAGGGCGTTGAATTGTTCGGCAATGCTTTCATCCGCTTTGTCTACTAACTTCACGGTGGTCCAACCTAAAAGCTTCTTGCCTTGGGGGACGTCGATGTCGTACTTGTCGGGCATTTGTCTTAGCTTGAGCGCTTCTTTTTCAGCCTTGGCAATAGCGGCATCTTTGTTGTTGATGTCATAAACTTTGCCGTCGTGACTTAACACGTTTTGGAAAGTTCTCTCGACTTCTTTTCCATCTATTGTTTCTTTTACTTTTACTGTTTTTGCATTTTCATCGACTTTGACATTTTCGCCTTCAAAGCCACTTGGTTTATAAGCTTCATTAGGCGTTCCAGCAGCTTTTTCTACTGTTTTGCCATCAGCAGCTAATTTATCTTCTATAAGAGTCGTGTATTCTTTACTTAATGGAGCGATCTTTTCTATGACATCTTTATTGTCCTTTGATTTTTCTCCGTTTAAGTCAAAGTTGACTTTTGCCTGTACTTGTTCAACAACTGCCGGTCTTGATTCTTCTGCAAGAATATCGACATTTGTGTTTGTGAAAAGTAGAGGCATGTCTCTCTTCAGTTCAGGCATTGTAAATGTTCTTGGTGTTTTGCCATCTGCTTGATTACCGGGCTTCGTCGTATCGAATTCATAACCTTTTGACTTAACATTGTTTACCACAACGTCTATTCTTGAGTCATCTTTGTTTGAAGTGTTACCCGGCTTTGCAATGATTGTTTGTACTTTTTGATCAGCCTTAGATTTTCTGATATTTACTTCAGCATCTTCGTAGGCTGTACGACCGGTGATGTTTTTATCTCCTAAGAAGATTTCATCAACGTCCGGTTTTTGGAATGTGGTTGTAACAGTTCCTGCTGAGTAAGTTCCTTGCCAGTCAAGAACGATCGGGTTTTTGTCTACTACATAATTAGCTTTGTAAAATGTTGGTTCGTTCTTGAAGTGCAGGGTTGCTTCTCCACCATCCGGATAGTTACCATATAAATATAGTTCTGTACCGGCTTTTAATGTCATAGCCATGCCTTTTTGTACAGTATATTCATAGGCTAAACCCTTGTCTACGTTTAAGAAGTTTGAGCCTAGGAACATTTCAGTACCCATACCTCTAATTCCAAGACGCATCTCTCTATTACGTGATTTAGCTGAATTTCCAATCAAGCCAGCACCATAAGCAGTCTTAAAGTCAATCTTGATTTTATCGCCTGCATTTAGTGTTACGTCTTTTGTCAGTTTAAAGGTGTACTTATATTGTCCTGAAGCATTATCTGTTATTATTGTGGAGTAGAATGGGAAGTATTGAAGTCCATCATTTCCACCTAACAACTTATCCACTTTATCTGTATCTACATAGTATCTAACTGTCGTACCTTGACCGTTATTTAAAAGTGATTCAACACCATCCAGCCAAGAAGCAAGTGGTTGGTTTGTAGTAAGGTTCGTTTTTATCCCTTCTTGCGCTTCAGCAGCTCTATTGAAATCACTTGCGGCAACTTGTATGAAACCAAGGTCTGAACCTGGAAGGAAATTGATGTTGTCCTTTAATACTGCAACAGAACCGTCAGCTGTTGGTTCTCCCTTGGCATCCAGCCTACCGGCTGTTGGAAGTCCATTATTTGATGTTGAGAATATATGTGCTATCGTTCCAGAAGCATCTTTCGGCTTTAGCACATCGAAGAATCTCTTGTCTACCGTTTGTCTATAGCCAAGCTTTCTTCCGTAAAGCTGATTACCAGTGATGGCCACCTTGTTATAGCGATGCCTTACTTCAATATAGCCCTTTTCTTTGTTATATAAAACAGAAGATCCTGCAGCTCTAAAAGCTCTATCTGGGGTTACTGATTCACGAATTTCTCTTAAAAGATTTTGTTCGTAGTTGTGCTTTAAAGGAACGATAGATGAGAAAGTATACGTTGAATAGTTCCCTCTACCTGAACCTGCATCCGTATAACAAGCAACTTGTTGCTTGTCCCTAGCCAACATCCTTATTTGAACTAAAGGTTCCTTGGTAAAGGAGTCTACACTTTGTCCCGCCTTTAATACAAGGTTTATAGGCACTTCATTAAGGGCAGCTGTCGTGCCTGTGTTTCCATTCTTTGCGATGTTTACTTCCTTTACGTTGACTGAACCGGCATCAGTAATTGTTGTATTACCAAAAGGTGCTATTTTTTCGTAAGCAAGGTCGTCGTGGTACCATCCAGCATTTGATCCGGCTGATACGCCTTTGTAAATACCGGTTTGTGTGTCGTTCCAGTCTACCATGTCGTCAAAGCTATCTTCTAACTTCATTTGCATGATGTCCCAAACACCTGTACCAACCTTATCAAACTTTCTCATAGTAAGTCTGATTACAGTTCTACCATCTGGTCTTATGAAGTAACCTCCATAGCCTATCATTGGGTTTTTCATTGGTTCAGCTAATGTAGATACTTCACTTAAGTATTGTTTAGCAGCTAGCGGCCAAAAGTTTTTACCCTTTAAATTTTCTTCTGTTACTTGCCAGTCTGTTGTATTAACGACTGCATTCCCATTCGAATCCTTTGTTGTGAAGGTTTCGGCAAAAACATTCGCCGGCAGGGTGCCTGCCACCATGACGACAGCCAAAAAACCGGCTGTGACTTGCTTTCGCATCTGCTTAACGTTCATAGCTTCCTCCTTTAATGCATTCTTAGTGACGGCGTACATCTTTTCGTTGCCAAACGCACTTCCTTTCTTCGTTCCCTACTTAATCACTTCCTTGCTACATCATCATAGATATATACGTCTTTATTTTATCACTACTTCTCTTTTTTATCTATGTTAAATGACAGTTATTTTCTATATTTAAAGATTATTTTTTTCTCTTCTAAGATGAAAGGTAAAATGTTTGTGGAATCGCTGTTTTCACACAGAAAAATCGAGCAAGTCATGGAACCTGCCCGATTTTTTCTTTTCATCTCTTTAAATGGATACGACGTGAACGGGGTTGCCGGCGTCTTCGATAAGTTTAATTAAATCCTCGGCTTTGAGCCACAGGGTGGCGGTGTTGTCGTTGGGGGGGATGCCGATGATGCTGCCATTTTTGGTAAATCGTTTGTCTCAATAGAAGTGCACGGCGTGTTCGGCGTCGTTTAGGAGGCCGGAGGGGCTGACGGCGCCGGTTTGCGGATCGAGTTTTTCTTTCGGGGCGGCGAGCTTTGGGTATAATTCAGTTATATCTATGAACGCAATTAAAGGAGGATGTATGGATAAGTTTATTTTTTCGGTACCGACGACGATTTTTTTCGGGGAAGGTCAGGTGCGCGCTTTTGCCGAGGCGGTGAAGTCTTACGGGGACAAGGCGCTGATTGTTTTCGGCGGCGGCTCCATTAAGAAGAACGGCATTTACGATGAAATCACCTCGGCTCTTCACGCCGCCGGTGTGAAGACGGTGGACCACGGCGGCATCGAGCCCAATCCCAGGATCGACAGTGTGCGGGCGGGGATCGCACTGGTGAAGCAGGAAGGGGTGGATGTGATCGTGCCCATCGGCGGCGGCTCTTCCATCGACGCGGCGAAGCTCATTGCCGCAGGCACCCTGACGCCGGGGGATCCCTGGGCCATTGTAAAGAAGGAGGTGGCGGTAAAGGATGCCCTGCCTCTGTGTGCGGTGCTGACCTTGGCGGCCACGGGCTCTGAAATGGACACGGCATCGGTGATTACCAATCCGGAAACGAAGGAAAAGCTGGGCTGGAAGAGCAGCAAGGTGCTTCCCAAGGCGAGCCTCATGAATCCGGCCTACACGGTGTCGGTGAATGGGTATCACACGGCGTCGGGCACGGCGGACATTATGAGCCACACCATGGAAAATTATTTTTCCGTGGACGACAGCGCCTTTATGCAGGATTCTATGTCGGAAGGCATTTTGCGCACCTGCCGCCACGCCGGTCCCGCGGCGGTGAAAGACGGCGGGGATTTGGAGGCCAGGGCCAATTTAATGTGGGCGTCCAGCTGGGCCATTAACGGCCTGCTTTCCACGGGCAAGGCGCAAGCCTGGAGCGTGCACCCCATGGAACACGAGCTTTCGGCTTTCTACGACATTACCCACGGGGTGGGCCTCGCGATTTTAACGCCGCGCTGGCTTCGCCATGTGTTGAGTGCCAAGACGGCGCCGAAGATCGCCCGCTTCGGCCGCCGGGTCTTCGACATTCAAACGGACGACGATGTGGATGCGGCCAATGAAGCCATCGAAGCCCTGTATAATTTCTTTGTTTCCATGGGCATTCCCATGAATTTAAAGGCCGTGGGCATCGGCGAGGAACATTTGGCGGAAATGGCCAAGGCCTGTGCCGATCATGCCGGCGGCGTGATCCGCGGCTTTGTGGATCTGAAGGAAGAAGATATTTTGGCTATTTACAAGGCCTGTTTGTAGGCATAAAAAGAAAGCTGCTCGTGAGGGCAGCTTTTTTTGTAATGACAAAATCCGCCGGAGTGCGTGGCTCGGCGGATTTTATATGCCTTTATTTTCTGTAGCTTTTTGCTTTTTCCAATCGTTTTAAGATTTCGTCTTTGCCTAAAAGGTAGATAATGTTGGAAAGTTCCGGGCCGTGGACGTTGCCGGTCATGGCGGCACGGGCGGGCATGTAGAGGTTTTTGCCTTTCACGCCGCTCGCCTTTTGCACTTGCTTCATGAGCTTGCCCGCATCTTCCAAGGAGATGGCGTCCATCCCTTTCAGGATGTCTTCCAGGGCGTCGATGACCGCCGGGGCGGATTCGGAATTAATTTGTTCCAGGGCATCTTCTTCGGTGACTTCGTAGTCGTCGTAGAGGAAGCCGCAGGCCTCGGGGACTTGTTCCAGTCGATCCAGGCCGTCTTGAATGGTTTCCATTAGGACGCGGTAGTGCTCGGGATTTTTTTCCACGTCGGCTTTTGTAAAGAGGCCGGCTTTTTCGATGTAGGGCATGGCCATGTGGAGGAGTTCATCGGCGGAGAGCTCTTTCATGTAGTGGCTGTTAATCCAGTCCAGCTTCTTCACGTCGAAGACGCCGCCGGTTCTGGCGATACGCTTGGTGTCGAAGGCTTTGATGAGCTCGTCCATGGAGAAGATTTCCTGATTGTCTTCCGGAGACCAGCCTACGAGGGCCAGGTAGTTGATGAGGCCTTCGGGCAGGTAGCCGTGGCCTTTAAAGTCTTCCACGGACACGTCGCCTTGGCGCTTGGAGAGCTTTTTGTGGTCTTTGTTCAAGACGCCGGGGAGGTGAATGTAGGTGGGTACGTCCCAACCCAGGGCTTGATAGAGGTACACGTGTTTCGGCGTGGAGGGCAGCCATTCTTCCCCGCGAATGATGTGGGTGATGCCCATAAGGTGATCGTCCACCACGACGGCCATGTGGTAGGTGGGGAAGCCGTCGCTTTTCATAAGGACTTGATCGTCCATTTCGTTGGTATTAATGGTGATTTTGCCCCGGGCTTCGTCTTCGAAGGTGATGTCTTCGTCGTGGGGAAGCTTTAGGCGCACCACGTATTCTTCGCCTTTGGCGATGCGCTCTTTGGCTTCATCCAGGGAGATGGAGCGGCAGAGGCCGTCGTAGCGGGGCACTTGGCCTTTAATCTTTTGGCCTTCGCGAAGGTTGTCCAACCGCTCTTTGGTGCAGAAGCAGTAGTAGGCGTGGCCGGATTCCAGCAGCTGATCCACGTATTTTTTGTAGATGTCCAGCCGCTTGGATTGAATGTAGGGGCCGCAGTCCCCTTCTTCCACCACTTCTCCGTCTTTCATCATGACGCCTTCGTCGATGGCAATGCCCGCCCAGTTCAGGGAGCGGATCAGGTTTTCGATGGCGCCTTCCACGAAGCGGGTTCGGTCGGTGTCTTCGATGCGGAGCAGGAATTTTCCGCCTTTTTGTCGTGCGTAAAGGTAGTTATAAACGGCAGTTCTCAGGCCGCCGATGTGCAGGTAGCCCGTCGGTGATGGGGCAAAGCGCACCCGTACATTGTCCATGGTTCCTCCTTATTTGTCCATTAGCGTAAATGCGTTCAGTATGCGGTCGTTCTCCCAAGTGTTGACGATGAGCTCCTCGGGGTAGTCCAGTTCGTTAATCAGCACTTTAGCCAGTTCAAAATTACCTACGTCCACGTCCATGTGGGCATCGCTTCCCACAATGACTTTCATGTTTTTCTCTTTTCCCAGTCCCAAGAGCACGCGCAGGTTTTCTTCCGCGCCGATGCGGGGGCCATTTTTCTTCAGGGACGAATTATTTAATTCGCAAAAGAGATCCTCTTCCACGATAAAATCGCTTAACCGTTCGTAATCCAAGGGAAAGCGGGCATCGTCGGGGTGGCCGATGATTTTTACCAAGGGATGTCTGCCGGCGTTGATGATTGCGTCGGTGTTGGTTTTGGCATCGGCGGGTTGAAAGCACTGCCTGTGCAAACTGACGATGGCGTAATCCAGTTTTTTATGGTCCAGATCGATGTCGATGGCGCCGTCTGCGGAGAGGATGTTGGCTTCCACGCCGCAAAGAATCACGACGCCGTCTAAGACGCGGGGCACGGCCTGGTAGTTATCGAAAACGGCGTTGTTTTCTACCCCTGCCATGGCCATGGCGTGATCGCTGGTTCCGAGGATTCGTATGCCGCGCGCCCGTGCCGCGGCGATATTTTCTCTGAGAGTCGAATAGGCGTGTCCGGAGGCGATGGTGTGGGTATGCAAATCGATTGATAGTTTCATAATGCCTCCCTCCTTAACATTTCTATTATAGCACAGGCTTTTCCGTGGAACAAAAAGCAAAAAAAGAAGCCCGCAGGCTTCTCTTTACTGAGGTTGGCCTGTAGCTTCTAAGATGTCGTAGTAGCTCCACATGTTTTTGTTTACGTCTTTAAAGGGATTGTTGCCGTAGGTGTCCAAAAAGGCTTTGTCGGGCTTGCGTTGTAGGGCTTTGTTCAGGGCCGCGCAGACTTCCTGGCGGGTGATTTTTTCGCCCGGTGCAAATTTGCCCTTGCTACGTCCGCTCATAAGGCTCGCCTGCTGAACGGCACCGATGTAGCCTTTGGCCCAGTGATTGGCTTTCACATCGCCGAAGTCGGTGGATTCCGCGGGGCTTAAGCCGGCGTAGGCGGCGAGAATGCGGGCAAATTCCGCCCGTGTTATGGATTGATGGGGCTTGAAGCTGCCGTCTTGATAGCCGGAGATGAATCCCCGCTTTTCCATAAAGCCCACGGAGGCGGCAAACCACTGGCTGTCATCTACATCTTTAAAGGAGGTGTAGGCGGCCACGGGCTTTGCGCCGTTTGCCATGCGGGCGATGACGGATGAAACTTCCGCCCGGGTCATGGCTTTTGTCGGCTTAAAGGTGCCGTCGGGGTAGCCGGTCACGTAGGCGGGGCGTGCCACTTTCATGGCTTCTGTGAGGCTGTTTTCCGCGCCGGAGATGTCAGCGGCTGTAGCGTCTTCTTTGGCGAGGATAAATTGCCCTGTAGCCACGGCGGCATTAACCTGCAATTGCACGACTTTGGCCCGTCCGCTCATAGCCACCGATGAGAGGACGCGGAGAAAGTCGTCGATTTTTTTCTTGTCTCCTGCAAAGGGGGCGGGGGCCGCATCGCCTGCGCCTTGTCCCGGGCCGGCACCTTCGCCTACTGTGGCGAGAACTTCTTCCTGCCCTGCCTTTGTGGTGAAAATGAAGCTTAGGGTTGTGCCTTTCGGTTGGGGATTGATGACCACGTTGAAGCGGCCGTCGTTATCCGCCACGGTGCTTCCGATTAAGGTTTTGCCTCGATAGACCCGCACACCAGCGCGGGCCACACCGGTGCCGGATAAGGTGTTGGCGCCGACGGCGATGGGATCCACGGTGGATTTTTTCGCCGCCACGGGGATGGGACTTGCCTTTCCCGTGTCGCTGGTGACGTCTTTTTGAACGCTGCGGTTTTTGCCATTTTTATCCACGGTGGCCATGACGTAGGACATGGACACTTGGTTCACGTTTTTGACGCCTTTTTTAAATTTGCCGCTCATTTTCAGGGAAAATTCCGGGCGGCTCAAGGCCTTAACGTCGGGGATTACCAAGGTGACGATTTCTTTTTTGTTGCTGTCTGTCTTCGTGGACATGAGGCGGTAGTCGTTGTCGGTGAGGCCGCCGACGAAGATGGCCTTGTCGATGTGAATGGTTTTATCGACCATAAACGACAGGGAAAATGTCTTTAAATTGCTTTGGTAGTCATTGGGCATGGTGATCTTTAGTTCCATGCCGTAAGGGTCCGATGCCTTTTGCTTATTGGTCATGGGAAGGTTCAGTTGGCTCTGAATATCTTCCGCGGCGAAAACCGCCGTCGACGCAAATAGGAGCAAAAGGGCCAAAAGGGTACACAAACTGCGTTTCATAAAATCCCTCCTTCCGTCTATTATAATCCATGAATCGCACCGTCGCCGTTACGATTTCATAACAGTTTTTCTTTATTTCCCGAAGAAAAAGAAAAAACCCCGCGTCGCGAGGTTCGTTTCTAGTTATTTAATGCATCTGCTATGCGCAAAAGGACCTCCTCGGCAGGTAGTTTTCCCACATCGCCGCCTCGGCGCTTTAATTCCACCACGCCCTCTTCGGCATCCTTGCCTACGGTCAGTTGCAGGGGGATTCCCAAAAGGTCGCGGTCTTTAAATTTCACGCCGGCCCGCTCGTTGCGGTCGTCGAGAAGGACGGAAATGCCTTTATCGACGAGGGCATCGTAAACTTTTTCCGCCAATGCCTTCTGCTCTTCTTTTTTCACATTGGCCACGGTGATGGCCACGTCGTAGGGGCCCAGGTGGGGCGGGAAGTTCAGCCCGTCGTCGTCCCGATGGTTTTCCAGCACAGCCGCCAGCAAGGCGCCCATGTGCCAGGTGGCGCCGCCTAAAATATAGGGCACTTCCTTGCCTTGTGCATTCAAAAAACCGGCGTTCATGGCTTCGGAGAAGTGTGTGCTCGGCTTATTGATCCGCGCCACTTCAAAGGCTTCCCGGAAGGTGTAGGCCACACCGGCCGGGGAGACGTCGCCTTCCGCCACATCCAGCAGGTCGTCGGCGATTTCGCCTTCGAAATCTCTGCCGTAGTTGACGTTTTTAATGTGGTAGTTTTCTTTGTTGGCGCCTACCACCATGTTGTCGATTCCGGTGACGGCGCGGTCCACGATGATTCGCGCCTTCTCTCCCAGGCCTATTGGCCCGGTGAATCCAGGGAAGGTGCCCAGCTCGAGAATGGTCGCCTCATCGAGCATGTCGATTTTATCGCCGCTCACGCCTAAGTAGTTTTCAAGCTTCTTTTGATTCAGCTCCCGATCCCCGGGCACGAAAACAAAGACAGGCGCACCGTCGACCCTTAGGTCCACCGCCTTGGTGCAGCGGGCCGCTTCCACGCCGATCATGTCGCTCAACTCTTTAATGGTGCGGGCATCGGGGGTGTAGACCGCTTCCGCTTCTTTCGGTGCTTCGCCTTCAGGCAAGGGGTAGCGAATGGGGGCCTCATCCTTCATGTAGGCCGATTCTCCGTCAAGGGCCAGTTCTTCTTTGTAGCCCTCCGCCAAGGCGTAGTACACGAGGCTATCCGGTGTATCCACGGCGCGGTAGTCGATTCCCAACGCATTTAAAAGGGCTTCGGCGCGCTTTTGCTCTTCGCCGAAAAATGCCTCGGCGTCTTCGGGATCGCCGTCGAAGCGCGCGCCGTCCATGACCGAATAGGCCCGGGCATCGGCAAGGCCCGATACGGGCTTCGGTACGTCTTTGTAGCGCAGGGCCTTTTCATACAAAAAGAGGGGAAGCTGCTTGTAGCTTTTTAATTCGCCGCCTACGAGGCTCAAAAAGGCCTCCTCCGATGCCGGGGAAAGAGCGGCCTGCCGATTGGTGCGGTCCGCCACCTTAAACATTTGGCTGCCGCATTTTTCCCAACGGCCGCTTTCTTCCCACAAGGCCCGCGGTTGAAGGGGGCTTAAGGAAACCGCCGAGCCCCCTTGAAAAAAGTCCTTTTCAAGCCGCGCCTCGAGGGCTTTCATAAGCTCATGGCCATAGGGCAGAAAGGTAAACAGGCCCACGCCTGCTTCTCTTGCCATGCCCGCCCGCAGCATCCATTTGTGGGCTTCGGTGCGCGCATCGGCCGGCGCTTCCCGCAAGGTGGGCAGGTAGTAGCGAGACAGTTTCATAGGGCCTCCTATTCCGCTTGACGAATGCAATTTCTCACGGCTTCCAAAAAGCCGTAGGAAGCCTCCGTGGCGCCGGAGATCGTGTCTACATCCGCCGATTGTTTTCGAATCACTTTGCCTTCAAGGCGATCAAAGGCATCTTCCACGACGCCTACATTTTCACTATGTTCCATCACATGGACCCGGTCGATGAAGCCGTCGCGCACCCGCATTTCGACGGAAATATCCCCCACCATGCCGCGGCCTGCGGAAACATAACTGCCGTCTTTTAATAAATGTCTTCCCTCTTGCCTCAAATCAACCGCCTCCGATTTCTTTTCTTCGGCGACGGGCTCTTCGGCACTGTAGCTCAAGGAGGTGGCACAGCCGGTGAGCGCGAGACAACAGGCCAAACTCACGACGAGTTTTTTCAATGGAAAAGCTCCTTATCTATATGAATACTCACTTTATCTTCTGTTTCCATTATAACCTATTTTCTACCATATGTGGTGGTTGGCGGAACATTAACCACTATTTTTTGTCATTTAAATCGACGACACTTTGCCGCTTAATGATTTCCACGGGAAGAAGAATCATCTCTTCGCCCTTGTCCGTATTTTTCTTATCCAGCATCTTAAAGAGCTTGCGAATGGCCACGGCGCCGATGTCGTAATAGGGCTCTTTTACCGTGGTGAGTTTGGGCCGGTAAATATCCGACAAGGTGCTGCCGCCGAAGCCTGCAAAGGACATGTCCTCCGGAATGTTCATGCCCTGGTCCCGCATGACATTCATCAGGTGAATGGCCATTAAATCCTGGCTGCAGAAGAGCACGGAATACTTGCCGCTTCGAAGGGCGTCTTCGTGTTCTTCGAAAAGATCCTGAGCGTCGCCTTCTGTGAGGCCTTCGCAGTAGAGGACGGAGGGCTTCAGTCCCGCCGCACGCATGGCGTCGCGGTAGCCGCGAATCTTGTACTTTTCGTTGGTGCGATCCATGTCTTTTCGCATAGCCACATAACCGATGGCCGTGTGGCCCAGATTAATCAGGTAATCAGTCATATTGTAGGAAGCGGCCTTGTTGTTAATGGTAACGGTGGGCGCCTCGTCTACATTGTAAAAGCGATTGATGACCACGCAGGGAATGTTAAACTCGTCCAGCTTATAGAGGAGCTTTTGGTTTAAAATTTCCGAAATAATAATGATCCCTTCCACTTGCTTTTGGCTGAAGAGATTGGCAAATTTAATTTCCACTTCCGGATCGTCGTAGGACGAGGAGAGCAGAATGTCGTAATTGTGCATGCGGCCGATTTCTTCCACACCCCGCAAGACTTGGGAAATGTATTGATTCCCTACGTCGGAGACGATGACGCCGATAATATTACTTTTTTTCGTTACCAGGCTTCTCGCCACTTCGTTGGGCTTGTAATCCAATACGCTGATGGCGTGAAGTACCCGCCGGCGGGCCTCGGGACTCACGGGTTTAGAGTCGTTAATGACGCGGGATACGGTTGAAATCGATACGTCCGCCATTTTTGCTACATCTTTGATGGTCGATGCCATACTTACCTCCTATTTGTAATCAATTGAATGCCCCCCGGCACCACTTCAATGGTTTGTGGCAGGCGAGGGCCTTTTTCTCCGTCAATATCCACGTGCATGGACTTGTCTGCACGAATGGTGATCTTTTTTCCGTGGCGATAAATGAAATGATCGTGGTCGATGTGTTTGCCCAGGCCGATGGTTCGGAAAAGGTCTAGCAATTTGGACATGGTCATCTCTTCGATGACCGCAAGTTCCAAGAGGCCGTCGGTGACGTCGGCTTCCGGGGAAATTCTCGAAAAACCGCCGACGCTATTGGAATTGGAGACCATGACCATCATGGCCTTGGTTTCGATGGACTCGCCGTCGCAGTCGATTTTGACGTCGAAGCCGCTTTTTAAAAAGTCCTTTTCCCGAAACATGCGAAAGCCCTCGGCGTAGTAGGCCAATCGCCCCACGGCGGATTTAGCCTCGTCGGGCACTTTGTAGCCGATCTCCGAAAACACGCCGACGGCACAGACATTAATAAAGGCGCTGTCGCCGCAAAGGCCGATATCGACGGCGATTGGTTTTCCCTCGGTGACCATGGTGTAAAAATCGTAGGGATCTTTCGGTATGCCCATGGACTCGGCGAAGTCGTTGACCGTGCCCGCCGGATAAATGGCCAAGGGCGTTCTTCGCCTCGCTTCATACATTCCGGAGACCACTTCGTTGACCGTGCCGTCGCCGCCGATGGAAATAATACAATCTTCCCCGTCGTCGGTGGCGGCAAAAGCGCGGGCATCGCCGCCTTTTTGCGTAAAATTAAGTAACACGGCTGTTCCCCTCGAGGCAAAGGGCGCGATTAGTTTTTTTATGATTTCAATAGCCCCTTCCCTTCCGCTGGAAGGGTTAGCGATAATTTTTACCTTTTTCATTTATACCTCCGACTTTATTATACGCTATGGGGAACGATCTCACAAAGAGGAATTCAACTTTTCCCTCAAAATAAATCGGAAAATTTTCCCGAAAATCATGAAAAATGACCGGCTGTTACAAATCTGAACCCTTTTTATGGCGAATATTCCCTGTTTTTTCGCCGACCTCCCCTTCTGCAGGAAAAAGAATTTATTTTTTCCCGTGCCCTTGGCGACGTCGGCGGCAAGCGTTTTTTCTTTTTTAGTCGGCGGCTTTATTTTTTACATAACCATTATTTTCCCGTAATCTTTTTCCCGTATGCTCCTTAGGAAAAGGCGGGCATTAAAAAAGAAGCGGCGGGGCCGCTTCTTCCTTTTGCTGTTACCGCGTGCGCAACACATCTCTTAAGGCTTCCAATACTTCTCGCATAATATAGAAGTAATCCACCACATTGTTGGCGTTGAAGGAGATGGTCTTTGCCGTGTCCGAAATGGAATCGGTGAGCACATCGGCGGTGTTTTTTATTTTTACAGACGTTTGATCCACGGTGCGAGCCACGTTGTCGACGGTGCCCGTCACATCGCCGACGGTGGCGGCGATCTTTTCCACTTCCGGCTTCACGACTTCAACCATTTCCGTGGCGTCGGTGGTGAGGCGAGAGGCGTTGGTGGAGATAATGGTGACATTATCTGTAATGGTCGGGAGTTTTTGCATGGTGTCGTCGATGACGGCTTCGTGGGCCTCCAATTTGGTTTTGACAACCTTTAAAATGCCGGCGACGTTTTTCAGGGTAATCATCAAAAAGACAAGAGCCCCGATACCTGCAAGATAGAGTAAAAAGCGCAAGAGGTCGTGCAAATTAATCATGGTGTCCATTGTGACCTCCGTGTTCTACTTATCTTCTTCTTCTTTTACGACCTTTTTGGATTTCTTTTCTGCGTCTTTTGCCGCTTTGGCAATTTTATCGGCGCTTTCTTTCACTTGGCCTTTGGCTTCTTTCGCTTGATCTTTGGCTTCTTCGCCGACTTCTTTCGCGGCATCGCCGACAGCTTTGGCGGATTCTTTTAATTCCACCTTCACATTGGCGCCTTCTTCGCGAACGATTCTGCCGATGGCTCTTGCTTTGGCTTTGGCGATTTCGGCATCGTCGCGTACTTCGTCGGCCTTAATGGCGGCGCGAAGTTTCAAATCGTCGTAGGTGTCTTGAACAGCTTGTTGTGCTTCATAAGCCCGAGCGGATAATTCATCGGCGGTGTCTAAAGCCATGTCCTTGGCGTTTTCTGCCAATTCTCTCGAGCGGTCGGCGATGTCTTCGCGGGTCTTTTTACCGCTTTGGGGCGCGAATAAAAGGCCGGCTGCAGCGCCGACGACGGCACCTAATGCAAATTTCTTTGCTCGTTCTTCTCGTAAATAGCGTTCACGTTCTCTTCTCATAAAATCAAATATCATGGTCAACCTCCAGTTTTTAAGTTACTACTATTATAGTACCCAAGGGAGATTAAAAGTATGCATTTTTACGGAAAATTCTTACACGATCTCAGAAAGGAGACGCTTTTGCTCATCGATTCTCACAGTCACTCACGCTTTTCTTTCGACTCCGAGGCGGATTGCGAAGAAAACATTCTCGCCGCCATGGCCCGGGGCCTCGACGGCCTGGCCTTTACCGATCACATCGACCGGGTCGACGGGCCCTTGGATTATTGTTTCGATTTCGACGACTACACCCGCACCCTCATTCCCTTAAAGGCCCGCTACAAGGACCGAATTTCGGTGCTTATCGGTGCGGAAATGGGCTTGAATCTCGAGAAAAATCATTGGATCGAGGCAGCCATGAAGGATGATCGCTTCGATTACTTTATCGGCTCCCTCCACACCGTGGACAATCAGGACGTGGCCTCCACCCTCTATACGTACAAAGGGGATCTGAAGCCTTATTACAGAAACTATTACGACGCCATGGTCCATGCCGCCACGGGCACGACGGGCTATCACGTTCTGGGCCACATGGATTATTTGGACCGCTACGTGCGGGACAAGGCGGCCATTCCCCCCTTCGCCTTTTACAAGGAGCAGGTGGCGGCGGTGCTTGAGCATTTGATTCAAAAGGATTTGGTGTTGGAGTACAACACGGCGGGCAAGTACAAGGGCCTGAATTACGGCAATCCCAAAGAGGAAATCCTCGCCCTCTACCGGGATCTCGGCGGCAAGAGGATCTGTCTTTCCTCCGACGCCCACAAGTCGGAGCATATCGGCCGGGATTTTCATTCGGCGAAGGATTATCTCATCCGCTTAGGCTTCACCCACGCCACCTATTTCGAAAAGAAGTGCCCCGTGGAAGTGCCCCTGGCGGATTAAACTTGATCTCTTTTTTACAGAAAGAACAGGTTGCGGAAACATTTCTCTACTATACTTACCATAGAATTCGACGGAGCCATCGGTTCCGCATTGAGTTTTCATCTCTTACTCCCTTATTGAGGCGGCGTTTTGCGCCGTCTTTTTATTTGCTCTTTAAGGCAATAAAGTATACAATCTACTTTGAAAACGCTCTACCATTTTAAAATAGAAAAAGGTATACTGGTAATTAACGATCATATGAATCGAAAAACGGCATTGTCGTTTCCTGGACCGCAATCAAGGAGGTTGTATGACTAGTATCGCGTACCAATTATTGGAAAGCCACTTGCTGGAAGGAACCCTCTCTCCCGGCGAAGAGATTAAATTGAAAATCGATCAAACCCTGACCCAAGATTCTACGGGGACCATGGTTTATTTGCAATTAGAAGCGATGGGCATTGAAGACATTCAAACGGAGCTTTCCGTAGCCTACATCGACCACAACATGCTGCAAACGGGCTTTGAAAATCCCGACGATCACGAATTTATTCAATCGGCGGCGGCAAAATACGGCCTCGTCTTTTCAAAACCCGGCGGCGGCATTTGCCACCAAGTGCAACTTGAGCAGTTTGCCGCACCGGGCAAGACCTTGGTGGGAAGCGACTCCCATACGCCGACAGCGGGGGGCCTCGGCGCCCTCGCCATCGGTGCCGGCGGCTTGGATGTGGCCGTGGCCATGGCCAGCGGCTTTTATTTCCTGAAGGTGCCCAAGGTGTTAAACGTGCGCCTCAGCGGAAAATTAAAGCCCGGCACCAACGGCAAGGACGTGATCCTCGCCATCTTAGGTAAAAAGACCGTCAAGGGCGGCACGGGCTACATTGTGGAATATTCCGGCGACGGCGTGAAAAATCTTTCCGTCACCGATCGGGCCACCATTTGCAATATGGGGGCGGAGCTCGGCGCCACCACCTCCGTCTTCCCCTCCGACGACGTGACCCGGGCCTTTTTGAAGCGCCATGGCCGGGAAGAGGCCTTCGTGCCCCTCGCCGCCACGGAGGATGCCGTCTACGACGACGTGCTGGACATTGATCTTTCCGCCATCGAGCCCGCCGTGGCCAAGCCCCACTTGCCCGATCAATACGAAAAGGTGAAGGATCTGGGCAAGGTGAAGGTGGATCAAGTGGCCATCGGCAGCTGCACCAATTCCTCTTACACGGACATGATGAAGGTGGCACAAATCTTAAAGGGCAAAAAAGTCCACGAAGATGTAAGCCTGGTCATCTCCCCGGGGAGCGCCACCATTTTAAATGCCTTGTCCAAAAACGGCGCACTGGCCATTATGATCGAAGCCGGCGCCCGCATTTTGGAAAGCGCCTGCGGTCCCTGCATCGGCATGGGCCAGGCACCGAAGTCCGGCGCCGTGAGCCTCAGGTCCTTTAACCGCAACTTCAAGGGCCGCAGCGGCACGAAAGATGCGAAGATCTACCTCGCCGGCCCGGAAACCTGCGCCGCCTCCGCCATTGCCGGCTACATTACCACGCCGGATGCGATTGAGTCTGTAGACGAGCCGGATCACTACGATCACGCCACCAATTACTTAATCTATCCCAAGGAAAAAGCCGCGCGGCCCAAGGATGTGAAGATGGGCCCGAACATTAAGCCCTTCCCCATCGCCCATCCCTTGGACGACGGTTTTGAAAAGACCATTCTCCTTAAGGCATCGGACAATGTGACTACCGACGACATCTGCCCTTCCACGGCAAAGCTTCTCCCCTACCGGAGCAATATTCCCGAGCTTTCCAAACACGCCTTCTCCACTTTGGTGGACGACTTTAAAGCCCGGGCGGAAAAATACGGCGGCGGCATCGTCGTCGGCGGCGAAAATTACGGCCAAGGCTCCAGCCGGGAACACGCGGCCCTCTTGCCCCTTTATTTAGGCGTGAAGGCCATTGTGGCGAAAAGCTTCGCCCGCATCCACCGCTCCAATTTAATCAATATGGGCATTCTTCCCCTGGTCTTTAAAGACCCCGCCGATTACGACAAATTAAACGAAGGCGACACCATCGCCATGAAGGACTTAAAGGCCTCCGTTGAAAAAGGCGAATTTATCTTAACCGCAGGCGGCGATGCCATCGAGCTTGTAGGCGACTTCAGCGAACGGGAAAAAGCCATGCTCTTAGAAGGCGGCTATTTAAACTACACGAAAAACAGGAGGGCATAATGAAGAAAGTGACCTTGATCCCCGGCGACGGCATCGGCCCGGAAATCGCCGCGGCGGTAAAAAAAGTGTTTGAGGCCATGAAGGTGCCCGTGGCCTTCGAAGAAGTGAACGCGGGCAAAGCGGTCTTTGAAAAAGAAGGCACCTACTTGCCCGACGCCCTCTTCCAATCCCTGGAGCGAAATAAAATCGCCTTAAAAGGCCCCATTACCACCCCCATCGGCCACGGCTTCAGAAGCCTCAATGTGGAGCTTCGGAAAAAATACGATCTCTACCAAAACATTCGGCCCATTAAGCCCGCCGCCGATCTTCCCATGAAGTTCGACGACGTGGACATGGTGCTCTTTCGGGAAAACACGGAAGATCTCTACGCCGGCGTGGAGGAAGTGATCTCGGAAAACGAGGCCCGGTCCATTAAAATCATCACCCGCGATAAATCGGAGCGGATCATTCGCGCGGCCTTCGACTACGCTACGGCCAACAAGCGTCGCGACCTGGCCGTGGTGACCAAGGCCAATATTATGAAGGCCACCGACGGCTTGTTTTTAGACGTGGCCCGCGAGGTGGCCAAAGACTACGACGTGCCCATGAAGGAAATCCTTGTAGACAATATGGCCATGCAGATGGTCATGAATCCCGGACAATTTGATGTTATCGTGACGGAAAACCTTTACGGCGACATCCTCTCCGATTTAGGCGCCGGACTCATCGGCGGTTTAGGCATGATTCCCGGCATGAACAAGGGCAAGGACATGGCCATTTACGAATCCGTTCACGGATCGGCCCCGGACATTCAAGGCAAGGGCATCGCCAATCCTACGGCCATGCTTCTCACCGCCTGCTTAATGCTCGACGACATCGGCGAAGGGTCGGCAGCGGAAAAAATTCGCCGCGCCATTCACGACGTCTTGTCCGATCCCGACACCCGCACGGTGGATCTCGGCGGCAGCTTAAGCACCGAGGCCTATGTAGACGCTTTAATAGAAAGAGTAGGTGTGTGATGCTCAATCAGAAAATGGACCCCCGCCTGGACGATCTGGCGGAAAAGATTACGAAACGCGACACCATTAATCGCGAGCTCTATTCCAAGTACAATGTGAAACACGGCCTGCGCGATGCCGAAGGCACCGGCGTCCTCGTAGGCATTACCCGCATCGGTTACGTCACCGGCTACGAAAAAATCGACGGCAAAAAAGTCCCCATGGAAGGGGATCTGCTCTATCGGGGCTATTCCGTGAAGGACATGGTGCACGATTTTAAAGCGACCAATCGCTTCGGCTACGAAGAAGTGGCCTACACTTTGCTCTTCGGCAATTTGCCCACGAAAAAAGATTTGAATTTCTTCAAGGGCCTCTTGCGGGAAGAGCGGTCTCTGCCGAGAAATTACCTGGAAGATACGATCCTGAAAGTGCCGGGGCGCGACGTCATGAACAAAATGATGCGCTCCACTTTGTGTCTGTACTCCTACGACGCGGAGCCCGACGGCACCTCCACGGCCAATGTGCTTCGCCAAAGCGTAAGCCTTCTCGCCAAGACGCCCCTGATTATGGCGTATAATTACCAAGCCAAAAAACACTACATCGACGGAGACAGTTTGGTCATTCATTACCCGGACAGCGATATGTCCACGGCGGAAATGATTCTGTCCCTGATCCGGAAAAATTCCGACTACACCGATGCCGAGGCCAAGATTTTGGACCTGATGCTCGTGCTTCACGCCGAACACGGCGGCGGGAACAACTCCACCTTCGCCACCCACGTGGTCTCCTCCTCGGGCACGGATACGTACAGCGCCATCGTTACGGCCCTGGGCTCTTTGAAGGGGCCTCGCCACGGGGGCGCCAACCTCATGTGCTCCGCCATGCTCGATGACATCGCCTCCAATGTGCGGGACGTCCACAACGAAAACGACATCGAAGATTACCTGCAGCGGATCTTAGGCGGCCAGGCCTTCGACGGAAAGGGCCTGATCTACGGCATCGGACACGCGGTCTACACCTTAAGCGACCCGCGGGCCGAACTCTTAAAGCAGCAGGCAAAAGTGTTGGCCGAAGAAAAAGGCTACAGCGATCAATACAATTTCATTCGCCTGGTGGAAGACATCGGCGGTCGCCTCTTGCAAGAGCGCAACAACACAAGCTATCCCCTTACCGCCAACATCGACTTGTACTCGGGCCTGGTGTATCAAATGCTGGGGATCCCTCGGGACCTTTACACCCCACTTTTCGCCACCGCCCGCATGGCCGGCTGGTGCGCCCACCGTTTGGAACAAGTCCAAGACAAGAAAATCATTCGCCCGGCCTACGTCCACTTAAACTCCAGAAAAAAATACCTGTCCATGGACGACCGCACAAATTAAAGGAGTCCCCTCGTAAAATCGAGGGGATTTTTTCTTTTCTTAAATAGTTAAATGAAGTTCGAAAAAAATACATGAGCAGCCGAGAATTTTATAGACAAAAAAAGTCACGAGGCATACAATTGTTTTAATAAAAAGTATCATTTAATTAAGGAGGTTCTCGTGATTACCATCAACCATCTACATAAAAGTTACGGCACGAAAAATCAACGGCTTCACGTATTAAAAGACGTGTCTTTTACGCTGCCCGAAGGAAGCCTGGCCTGTCTCTTGGGCCCCTCCGGCTCGGGAAAATCCACCTTGCTGAATATTTTAGGAGGCATCGAAACCGTCGACGAAGGCGAAATTATCGTAAACGGCGCCCAATTGTCCCATATGAATAAAAAGGAACTGGAGCGCTATCGCAGAAAACAATTGGGCTTCGTCTTTCAATTTTATAATTTAGTGGAAAATTTAACCGTCCGAGAAAATATTCTGACCGGCGCCTACCTTTCCGACGATCCTCTGGACGTGGACGCCTTGGCCGAGGAGCTGGGCATTGCCGATCAATTGCACAAATTCCCCTCGGAAATATCCGGTGGCCAAGCCCAGCGGGTGTCCATCGCCCGGGCCATGGCGAAAAAGCCGTCCCTCTTTATTTGCGACGAGCCCACCGGTGCCTTGGACTACGAAAGTGCCAAGGCGGTTTTGCACTTAATCGAAGACTTGAACAAAAAACACAAGACCACCATTCTTATAGCCACACACAACGAAGCCATCGCTTCCATGTGTCACGTAATTTTGCGCCTTCACGACGGCAGCTTAAAATCTTACGAAGAGAATAAACACATCCTCTCCGCCGAGGAGGTGCAATGGTAATGAAAAACCCCATTCACCGACGGATTCTGCGGCTGTTTTTTAAAAAGCCCGGCACCTACTTGCCCCTTTTCCTTATTTCCCTTTTAACCGTCACTTTCACTTCCTCTTTTTTTATCAGCCAAAATTCCATTAAGCCCCTTTACTACAAGGGACTGCGGGATAACAAAGTGGAAGACGGCCAATTTC
This sequence comes from Peptoniphilus sp. HCN-40583, assembly GCF_037892835.1. Lineage (NCBI taxonomy): Bacteria > Bacillati > Bacillota > Tissierellia > Tissierellales > Peptoniphilaceae > Peptoniphilus > Peptoniphilus sp. HCN-40583. The sequence goes on along the minus strand of NZ_JBBKBU010000024.1, from coordinate 14,471 downwards.
TTATGGCGGATCCTTTAACGAAAAAGGCGAAGGATGCCATTGAGAAAAGGGATTTGGATCTTGCGGAAAATTTTTATAAAGACGTTCTCTTCCGCATTCCCGGCGACGAAGATAAGCGGCAAAAAACACTTCGCACCTTTATCAACCGGGAAAAAATCGACACCGCCGCCATTCACGCCGGCCAATTGCCTGTGAAAAAAGGAGAGATTGCCATTGCCGCCAACTTGGCCAAGGCGAGCGATCTTCGCCTCGGCGATACCCTTTGCCTCAATGGAACAGATTACAAGATTACGGCCTTGGTGGCCACGCCGGATTACTCCACGATTTTAAAGACCCAAGGGGATTTGGCCATGGACACCACGCATTTTTCCGTGGCCTTTGTCACAAAGGATGCCTTCGATTCCCTGAAGGAAAAAACCAACTACCTCTACGTTTACAGAAACCACGCCCGCCTATCAGAAAATGAAGCGCGAGATAAATTCGAAGACATTCTCGCCGATGCGGAAACGTCGGGCCCCGTCATCGGCGCCACCACCTCCTACGACAACCGCTGCATCCAATACTTTATCGACGACATGGGCGGCGACGTGCCCATGATGATGATTACCATGGTGCTTCTGTTTATATCCCTGGGCTTTATCAGCGCCCTGCAAACCCGAGGCCTGTTGCGGGAAGAAGCGCCGGTGATCGGCACCCTCCTCGCCATGGGCTACGAGACGAAAGATTTGATTCGCCACTACAGCCTCATCCCCACCTGCCTCACGATTTTCGCCGGAGTGGCGGGCAATATTATCGCCTATGTGAAGGGCTACAAGCTCTACGCCGACCTTTACTACACATCTTATAATCTGCCGCCCTTTGTGCCCGTTCTTTCGCTGAAGGCCTTTGCCTTAACCACCTTGATTCCCCTGGGCATCATTTGGCTGGTCAATCGCCTGCTTCTCATGCGCTACTTCCGCCTGTCGCCCCTACGCTTTCTGCGGCGGGAATTTTACCGCAAAAAAAGAAAAAAAGCCCCCTCTCTGGAAAACTTTTCCTTTATGCATGCCGCCCGCCTTCGCATCTTGTCGGAAAACCGCCTGAATATCCTCGCCCTGTTCTTCGGCATGTTCATAGGCAATGTGCTTCTTCTCTTTTCCATGGCCATGGGCCCCATGTTTGACGACTACATGAATTCCATAAAAAAAGACATGAAGTACAATTACACCTACATGGTAAAGGCGCCGGATCCCGCCATTGACGCCGACAAAGGCTTAAGCCTTACGGTTGATTACAAAAAGGGCGACGACAAAAGTGATCTGAATCTGCTCGGTCCGGACAAAGACACGGCCTACAAAAAAGATCTGCCTTCAACCATGGGAGCAAACGACGTGGTGATCTCCACAGGCCTCGCCCAACGGGACCAATTAAAACCGGGGGATGAAATCACCGTCAAGCTTCCCCGATGGAAAAACTACAAACGATTAAAAATCGTCGCCATTGCCCACGACATTCACTCCGTACAGGCATTGATGCCCATGGATGCACTAAACAAATTTATCGACAAAGATGCAAAGAATTTCAATCTCTACTGGTCGCAAAAGCCCCTGCACGTAGACGACGACCGACTCATTACCACCATCGATCGGGAAAAAATCGGCTCGTACCTGGACGCCTTTTTAGAGAATTTCGGCGGCGCCCTACTTACCACCCGCATTCTGGCCATGGTATTCTACTTTACTCTGGTCTACACCGTGAGCAAGTTGATCTTGGAAAAATCCCAAAAAGATATTTGCTACCTGAAAATTTTCGGCTATGGAGACAGGGAAGTGGCATCCGTTTATCTCTTGGGCATGGGAATCGCCGTGGCACTCTTTTATCCCCTGAGCCTGCCTCTCTTCGATCCCCTGATGCGCTACCTCTTCGCCCTGTCCATTTCGAAAGTTTCCGTCTACATGGAGCCACACTTCGCAGCCAAAAGTTATCTCGCCATTTACGCCTCGGACCTCGCTGTCTTTGCTGCCGCCCAGGCCTTGGGCCGCAGAAAGATTAAGGGCTTGAATATGGTGGAAGAATTAAAAAAAGTCAGTGGCTAAAGCGCGGCCCCTGTTTGACTTTTCCTTTTCAACTGATTATACTTATCATTAGTAAGATGCAGTTTGATTTTTAGAAATATAAGGAGAAAATTATGGCTTTAATAGGAAAAACATTACCCGAGTTTAAACTCGACGCCTATAATCCGGCAAAGGATGAATTTGTAACAGTGTCTAACGACGATATGAAAGGTTCTTACACTGTACTCATCTTCTACCCTGCCGACTTTACTTTTGTTTGCCCCACGGAGCTTGAAGATATGCAAGAATCCTACGACGAATTAAAATCCCTGGGCGCCGAAGTCTATTCGGTTTCCGTGGATACCCACTTCGTTCACAAAGCTTGGCACGACAATTCGGAAGCCATCAGCAAGATCCAATACACCATGATCGGCGATTCCAACAAAGAGCTCACGAGAGAGCTCGGTATTCTCGACGACTCGGGCAAGGCCCACCGCGCCACCATGGTCATCGATCCGGACAATGTGATTCAAACCGTTGAAATCAATGCCGACGGCATCGGCAGAAAAGCCAATGTCAACATTAACAAGGTGAAAGCGGCCAAATACGTCGCCGAACACCCCGGTGAAGCTTGCCCCGCCAAATGGGAAAGCGAAGCAGACGCTACCCTAACGCCGGGACTGGACCTGGTAGGTAAAATCTAATATGTTAGATACAAATCTAAAGAACCAGTTGGCCCAATATTTTGACCTCTTGAAAACAGAGGTCACTATTGGGCTTTCTGCGAATAATGACGACGAAAATTGCAAGAAGGTTCGGGAATTTGTCGAAGAAGTGGCGGCCTTATCGGACAAAATCACCTTGGTGGAGAAAGAGCTGACCTACACGCCTTCCTTCGAAATTAAGGGGAGCTTCGAGCACGGCAGAATCGTCTTCGCCGGCCTTCCCTTGGGCCACGAATTCGCCTCCTTCGCCCTGGCCATGCTCCAGGCGGGGGGAATCGCGCCGAAAATCGACGCTTCCGATAAGAAGCGCATCGAAGGTCTGGCGCCGGCGGATTTCGAAACCGTCGTGTCCCTTTCTTGCCACAACTGCCCCGACGTGGTACAGGCCTTAAACATTATGGCCATCGTCAATCCGAAGGTCAACCACACCATGATCGACGGCGGCAGCTTCCAAGATCTGGCGGAATCCAGAGATGTGCTGGCCGTGCCCGCCATTTTTAAAGACGGCGACTTTTTCGAAGGGGGCAAACAGTCCCTTTCAAGCCTTTTGGAAAAGCTGGGCAGCAAAGTGGACAAAGAGGAATTTAAGGACAAGCCCCTTTTCGATGCCCTGATCATCGGCGGCGGCCCGGCAGCAGCGACAGCCGCCATTTACGCTGCGAGAAAGGGCATTAAAACCGGCCTCCTCGCCGGCGAATTCGGCGGTCAGGTGAAAGAGACCCTGTCCATCGAAAACATTCCCGGCTTTAAATACACGGAAGGCCCCGACTTCATGGATCAAATGCAGGCCCAGGTCACGGCGCTGGATGTAGACATCATGACCGGCGTCCTCGCCGACGGCATCAAAGCCCTCGACGACAAGGTGGAGGTAAGCCTGGATAACGGCGCCAAGCTTTTTGCTAAGACGGTGATTATTGCCACCGGCGCCCGTTGGCGGCTCATCGGCATTCCTGGCGAAACGGAATTCAGAAACAAAGGCGTCGCCTATTGTACCCACTGCGACGGCCCCCTCTTTAAGGGGAAAAATGTCGCCGTCATCGGCGGCGGCAACTCCGGCATCGAGGCAGCCATCGATTTGGCTGGCCTCGCCAAAGACGTTACCGTGCTGGAATTTTTGCCGGATCTAAAGGCCGACGATGCCCTCTTGAAGAAACTAAAGACCCTCTCCAATGTGACGGTCATCACCAATGCCCAAACCACGGGCCTTTACGGCGACGGCAAAGTGGAAAAACTCGCCTACACGGATCGGATCAGCGGCAAGGCCGAGGAGATCCCCATTTCCGGCTGCTTTATTCAAGTAGGTCTGGTGCCCAATACAGAATGGCTGAAAGATTCGGGCATCGAACTTTCCGACAGAGGCGAAATCCTCACGGCAGGAGACGGATCGACCAATGTGAAACGCGTGTTTGCCGCCGGCGACGTTTCAGACACCCTCTATAAGCAAATCGTCATCGCCGCCGGAAGCGGTGCCACCGCCGCCCTCGGCGCCTATAACTACCTTATGGTCAATGAATAAAAGAATAAAGGTTCTCTATTAACCATTGAAGAGCTCGGTGAAAACCGGGCTCCTTTTTCGTGCGCTTTAACACGAAACCATCCATTGAGGACTTAATCCCCATGGAAAGTTTAAAGCCATTTTATATTTATCCCACCAAAAAAGCCCCTGCAGGGGCTTCCTTCGTTTATAAATTGTTCGAAAAACTATTCGTCGTAGTCGATGACCTCATAGCCCTCGAGATCCGGCGCCTCTTCCATGGTCATGCCGTAGACATCGTCCCCGTCATAATCATAGAAATCATCGGCGACCTCCGCTTCCTCATCCCGCCACGCTTCGTAGGCCTTGATCTCGCCGTCGAGCTTTTTAAAGACATACATCAATACGCCAATATCGTCGGCAAAGCCGATGGCGAAGAGAAAGTCCGGCAAGATGTCCATGGGATTCACCAGATACATGAGCCCTGCCACGATGAAAAGGAGATTTCGCTTCTTCAGGCCCCGGTAGCGCCCAGTGATCGCATCTTTCGCGAGCTTCACCAGAAGCAGACCCTCTCTTCGCACCTGGGCCAATTTGCCCTTGCCCTTTAAAATAGAGAAGCTTTCCTTAGCGAGCTTTTCCATGCGCTCGGGGTCGGAGACGATTTTCTTCGCCCGAGGCAGGTATTTAAACAGGACCTTGGCCCAATTCATTCTTTGCACCAGCTTTCGTCGTAGGGATCGGTGCGCCATTGGTTGAGGCGGTCTTTTTCCTCTTCGCTTAAATCGCCGCGAGCCACGGCCACTTCCGCCAGCTCCGGGAAGGTGGCGAGGGAGGCGTATTTAAAGCCGGAGGCCTTAAAATTATCTTCCGCCGCCTTTAATTCGTAGCTGAAGATGGACACGATGCCCACGACCTTAAGGCCTTCCGCCTCGCAGGCCTTGGCGGCATCGATGGAACTTCCGCCGGTGGAGAAGAGATCTTCCACCACAACCACTTTTTCTCCCTCTTTAAAGGCCCCTTCGATGCGCTTGTTTTTGCCGTGGTCCTTGGCTTTGGAGCGAATAAAGCCCGAGGGCATATCCAGAATCCAGGAAATGTAGGAGGCGTGAGGAATGCCCGCCGTGGCCGTGCCGAGAACGGCTTCCGCTTCGGGAAATTCCCGCTTCACCAACGCCGCCAAGGCTTCTTCGATGACCTTTCTCGCTTCGGGATAGGAAAGAATCAGGCGATTGTCGCAGTAAATGGGGCTCTTGATCCCCGAGGCCCAGGTGAAGGGCGCTTTCGGTGACAAGCTGACGGCGCCGATATCTAATAAGTGTTCGCATACGGCTTTCATTGGCTACCTCCTAAAAATTCTTCCTTAATGGCATAGTAGGCCGCCACGGGATCTTTCGCCTGTGTAATGGGCCGGCCTACGACGATATAATCCACGCCCATTTCTCTGGCATCGGCGGGGGTAACCACTCGCTTTTGATCCCCGGCATTTGCTCCCGCCGGGCGAATCCCCGGGCAGACCAGGGGGAAGGCTTGGCGAATGTGTTCCCTTAAATACTTCCCTTCCATGGCCGAGGACACGATGCCGTCGGCACCGCCTTGTAGGGCAAGATAGGCCAGGTGATACACCGCATCTTCCGCCGAGCGATTTTCACCTAGAAGGGCTTCTTTTCTGCCGACGTCGGAAAAAGACGTAAGCACCGTTACCGCCAGGAGAATGGGCGGGCGATCCATATCCTTCACCGCTTCTCTCGCCCGCATAAACATATCCCTGCCACCGGAGGCGTGAAGGGTGAGCATATCGGCTCCCAGGCCCTTTAAGGAGCGCACGGCTCCCGCCACGGTGTTGGGAATATCGTGGAGCTTTAAGTCCAAAAAGACCTTATAGCCTTTCGACTTTAATTCCACCACGAACGCCGGCCCGGCGGCGTAGAATAATTCCATGCCCACTTTCACGAAGGGCTTGCGCGCTTCGCCGTCGAAGCGGGACAAAAATTCCCGCGCCACATTGGCCGAGGGAAAATCCAAGGCGACGATGACGTCTTTTTCCATAGTCAACTCCTTTGTCGTCAATTCAATCAATATATTATCCAACATAGTATATACCGAAAAGAGAAAAAATAAAACGGATTCCCCTACCTCATTCTCCCATAAAAAAGACGCCCGCAGGCGCCTTTTCTTATTTGAACTTTTCGATTTTATCGACGATGGCACTTAACGTGTCCACCCGGTAATCTTCGATGCGGCCTTTGTCGGCGCATTCCGCAAGTCTCGGATCGATGGGCAAGGCGCCCAAATAGGGAATGCCCTTTTCCTCGGCGATGGCGGCGGTTTTGCTTACGCCGAAAATGTCGTAGCGCACGCCGGTGTCCGGAGCGATAAAGTACTGCATGTTTTCCACAATGCCGATGACGGGCAGGGCCATCATCTTCGCCATTTTAATGGCCTTTTCCACGATCATGGACACCAAATCCTGAGGCGAGGTCACGATGACGATGCCGTCGACGGACATGGTTTGAAAAACGGTGAGGGCCACGTCGCCGGTGCCCGGAGGCATGTCGATAAAGAGGTAGTCTTTCTTGCCCCAGTTCACATCGCTCCAGAAGGTGGTGAGCATATTGCCTACCACCGGCGCCCGCCACAAGACGGGATCTGTGGGGCTTTCCAAAATGGAGTTCACGCTCATCAGATCGATGCCCGTGGAGGTCCTCAAGGGGCGAATGCCCTTTTCCGTTTGAAAGACCGTGCCGTCGGTGCCGAAAATTTTCGGAATGGAAGGGCCTAAAATGTCCGCGTCCAAGACGCCCACTTCTTTGTTCCGCCGCTTCATTTCCGATGCCAAGAGGCCGGTGACCATGGATTTGCCCACGCCGCCTTTGCCGCTTAATACGGCGACGGTTTTTTTAATGGACGAATTGGCGTTCAGGGGTTTTTTTAATGATTGTTTCTTTTCCATGGGCTACACTAATTTCGACATCACGGAGTTGACTTTTTGATCCAAGCTGGCCTTTTTGTCCCTGCGGTCGTCGATTTTGACCACGGAGTAAACCCGCTCAGCGCCGGCGGCGAAGACGGCTTCCTGCATTTTCCGCACGCAGGCGAAGAGCTCGTCGATGTCGCCTTCAAGGACTGTGCCCATGGGATTTAAGCGGATTTCCACTTTGTCGTTGTCTTTTACCGCATCGTAGGCTGCCGCAACAAAGGGGCTGCACGATGTCTTTTGGGTTCCGATGGGAACGAGGGTTAATTCTACTACTGCCATAATGACCTCCTGAAATAATTTTCGGCAATGGCGCAAAAGGTGCTTACGCCGTAAACCATGCTGTCTTCGTTAAATACTGCGTGTTGATTGTGCAAGGGGTAAACTTCCCCGGCATCGGGTTTTACGCCCAACATCATCATCGCCGTGGGAATCTCTCTCGCAATGTAGGAGAAGTCTTCCGACGCCTGCACGGCCTCGGCTTCTTTTACGGGAATCCCCGCCGCCTCCGCCGCCTTTCGAACGAAGGCTGCGAGCTCGGGATCGTTGTTTACGATGTAGGCTTCCGAGAGAAATTCCACTTCCTCCGCGCCGCGATAGGTTTCGGCCACGCCCTTCGCCACTTCCACCAACCGCTTTTTCACATAAGCGTGGGTATCTTCGTTGAAGCTGCGCAAGGTACCTTCGATGATGGCCACATCGGGAATGCTGTTCGGTGCATCGCCGGCTTCAAAGTGGCCCGTGGTAATGACGGCGGAGCGATCAAATGCCACTTCTCTCGCCACGATCTCCGGCAGGGCCATGACGATGGCGGCGCCGATGTAGGTGGCGTCCACACCGAGCTGGGGCATGGCGCCGTGGGCACTTTTTCCCTTGACGGTGATGCGGAAATTGTTGTTGGTCGTGGTCATAATGCCCGGCTTAATGTAAAGGGCCGGCTCATCCATGGTGTTGACATGAATCATAAAGGCCGCTTCCGGCGCGGGATTTTCCAAGAGACCGGCGTCGATTAAGGATTTAGCCCCGGCGAGAAGTTCCTCCGCCGGTTGAAAGACCAATTTCACCGTGCCCTTCAATTCACTTTCGTGAGCTTTTAACAGCTTCGCCGCCCCGAGGAGCATGGCCGTGTGCATATCGTGGCCGCACATATGCATGTTTTCTTCCGATTGAAAAGAAACGCCGCTTGCTTCCTTTCCCGGAATGGCATCCATGTCCGCCCGAAAAAGAATCACAGGCTCGCCTTCTCCCACGGTGGCGACGACGCCCACCTCCGCCAAACGTTGGGACGCGTAGCCGAAATCTTTCAGCTTCTCTTCCACAAAGGCTGCCGTGTTTTCCACACAAAAACCCACTTCCGCATGGGCGTGAATGTGTCTGCGCCAGGCGACGATGTCTTTTTCAATGGCTTTTGCTTCTTCTAGCCAATTCAATTCATGAATCGCTTCCTTCCCTATTTTTTCAAGAATTTAATGATGTCCCCGATGACGAACTCACTGGCACTTTCGTGGAGCAAATCGTGTTTCATCAGGGGATAAATTTTATTTTCGTAATCTTCATACCCCAATTTGTAGAAAGTTTTCGCCGTATCCGCCAATCCTTTTGCGCCGCCGGTTAAGGGATCTTCCGTGCCGTTTAAGGCGAGCACCTTGAGATCGGGATTTTTTACGCCGTAGCGGCCGTAGTCTTTTAAGCGGGAGGCGCTGTCCCAAATGGCCATGGCACCGCCGTTAAGGTAGTGGCTCACCAATTTGTCGTCGCCTTTAAAGGCCCGCAAGAAGGCAGGGTTGTTGCTGATGGTATCCAGAGCCGCCTTGGTCTTCGAATCCATCATGCGGATCAGGGCACCGCGGCGCTTGGGGCTGGTGTAGAAGCTTTCCAAATTGCCGAAAAACAAGCCGACGCCGGCTTGAGGCGGGTAGCACACCAGGCCCGTTAAGATCAACTTATCGATGGCATCGTCGTGGTCCATGATGTAGTTCCGCGCAATGAGGGAGCCGAAAGAGTGGCCGAACATGGCCAGGGGTAAGCCGGGGTAGCGGCTCTTAAAAAACCGCGTAAGGGCATATTGATCCGCCACAATGTCGTCGATGGATGAAATATAGGCCCGGGGATGGTCCGCCGAGACGGAATCGCCGTGGCCCCGGTTGTCGGAAAGGAGCACGGTAAAGCCCGCCCGCGCCAGGCGGTGGGCGAAGGTTTTGTAATAGCCGGAATGTTCCTGCGCACCGTGGACGATTTGCACCAAACCCTGAGGATTCTCGGCCTCGATGATGGTAAAGGACAGGGGCAGACCGTCCATAGGCGATTTATACACGCCGGTAATTGCGCCGCCCGCCTCGTCGTAAAGGGCCAGGCGATGCAGAGCCCCCGATGCTTCCCATCGCGCCAGCTTGCGGGCGGATTGCTTCTTTCGAGCATTGGCCGAAAGCTGCGGCACGATGGAGGCACCGAGAAGAAGGCCCGCGGCGAGGGGCCATGAACTGCGTTTTTTCATAGGAACCTCCTTTTACTTCACACTAAAAATTATCTGCGGTGAAAAAGGTGCGTACTGCGTCGTAGAAATCCAACACGTCGTCGACGTGAACCACTTCGAAAATCCCGTGCATGGCCCAGGTGGCGATGCCGATGTCCATGGCTTCCATGTCCACGTGGCGCAAGCTCAAGGGCCCGATGGTGGAGCCGCCTCGTTGGCCGTGGGGATTGGCGAAAGTTTGCACCTCGAGCCCCGCTGCCTTCATCATGCGCTTAAATCTGGCACTGCTGTGGCCTTGGGTGGCGTAGCTGCGGCTGGCGGAAAGCTTCACCGTTACGCCGCCGCCTAAAACAGGCGATGCGGAGGGATTGGCCTTCTCCCGATAGTTCGGGTGATCGCCGTGGGCCATGTCGCAGGAGAGGAGGAAGCTTCGCGCCAGGGCGCGGTAGTAGGCTTCGTCGCCTAAATCGCCGACGATTCGGCGGAGCACATTGGGAAGGAAGCTGCTGTCGCCGCCGCTTTGGGTGAGGCTGCCGATTTCTTCCTGATCAGCGAGGTAAACCACTTGAGTGAGATTTTCGTTGATCTCGCCGGATAGAGCCATAAAGGCCGGATAAGCTGTGGCTAAATTGTCCAGTCGCGGCGAGGAGAGCCACTTTTTGTCGGCACCTATGAGGGTGCTGTCGCCCCAGGGATAAAAATACAAGTCGTAGTCCAAGATTTTTTCTTCATCCACATCGGCGAGGGCGGCCAAATCCTTTAAGAAGCCGCCATCGTCCCAGGATTTCGCGGCGAGGGGCACCAAATCTTTTCCTGCTTTAAAGACGTAGCCGTTGTTCACGTCCTTGTGCAGGTGGGGTGCCAGATGGGGAATGGTGGCCACGGGCTCCCTGAAATCCACGGGGATGCTCTTCACGTCATCTTCCCCCTCCACGATGACCCGTCCCGCCAAAGACAGGGGCCGGTCGAACCAGTCGGCGTTAATGATGGCGCCGTAAGGTTCCACATCCATTCTGACGCAGTCTTTTTCGCCGTGCACGCCGCCGGGCAAGAGGCGCAGAGCCGGGCTGTCCGTGTGGCTGATCACCGTGCGAAAAGCCATGGTCTCGGGGTCTCTTTTTCCCATGGAAAAAAGGAGAATCGCCCCGTCTTCATTGACCACATAATACTTGCCGCCTTCTTCAAGCTCCCAGGCATCTTCCTTGGCGAGACGCACAAAGCCCGCCGCCGCCATTTGAATATGCTCCACCACTTGGTAAGACGTGGGGCTCAAGTCCACAAAAGACTGTAAATCTTCGATATTCATAATTGCTCCTTTCAGGTTCTTTCACTCTTATTAGTATAACAGAATTCAATTCATCTCTTGTATCATTCTTACCCGTCGGGGGTATATACTAGTTAGAAAAGGAGGCATGTATTTTATGGATTCCGTTGGGCAGATTTTGCCCGAATTACTTCTCATTATCCTACTCACGGCAGCCAACGCCTTTTTCACCGCCACGGAAATCGCCCTGGTCTCCGCCAATCGGGAGCGCATCAGCAATCTGGCGGAAGAAGGCGACAAGCGGGCGCAAAAAGTCTTGGCCCTGACGAAAAATCAGTCCCGCTTTCTCTCCACCATTCAGGCGGGGACGACTTTGGCAGGCTTTTTTGCCGCGGCACTAGCCGCCCGGGCCTTCGTTCCCCTCATTCGCCCATCCTTCTCGCCTTTGGGCGAAGGGCCCTCCGGCACAGTGGCTTTTGTACTGGTGATTCTTCTTCTTTCTTACATTAACCTGGTCTTCGGCGTTTTGGTGCCCAAGCGCATCGCCCTGCAAAAGGCCGAGCAAACGGCGCTGAAAAACGCCGGCGCCGCGGCGGCCTTCTACAAGCTCATGACGCCCTCTATCAAGCTCCTCGCATTTACCACCACCTTGATCCTAAAGGCCACGGGCAATTACTCCAAGGACGTGGAAAAAAACATCAGCGAAGAAGAAATTAAATCCTACCTTCGCGTGGGCCAACAACACGGGGTCATTAACGAGTCCGGCGAAGTGATGATGGTAAACATCATGGACTTCGACGACAAGCTGGCCTACGAAATCATGACGCCGCGCACCGCCCTTTACATGCTGGATTACGACGAATTCGGCACGGGAAAGATCCGGGAGATGCTGGAGTCCGGCTACAGCCGCGTGCCCGTCTACCGAGACAGCCCCGACCACATTGTGGGCACCATCTACATTAAAGACCTCTTCGTGGAATACGCCAAACGCAGCTACCGCTCCATCGACATCGAGTCGGTGATGAAAAAGCCCTATTTCGTTCCCGAAACGAAAAACATCGACCGCCTCTTGCAGGAACTGCAGTCCACGAAAAATTACCTGGCCATTTTAATCGACGAGTACGGCGGCTTGTCGGGCATGGTCACCATCGAAGACATTGTGGAAGAAATCGTCGGCGAAATCGAAGACGAATACGACCACGACCTGAAGCAGATTTTAAAAATTAACGACTACACCTATGTGGCCGACGGCATGGCCGAATTGGATACGATCAACGAACAGCTGGATCTGGATCTTCAAAGCGAAAACCACGAAACCATCTCCGGCCTCACCATCGAGCTCTTGGGCTTTATCCCCGAAGCCGGAGACACGAAAAAACACAAAGTCCTCTACGGCAATTCCGTAAAGCTCACCACCTTGGGCGTAACGGACAAGCGCATCGGACGCGTAGAAATTCAACTCTTGGATCGAAAGGCGGAAAAAGCCGAGGAAAAATAAAGGAGGTCGCCGTGAAGAAAAAAGCATTGGTTGCGCTGATTTTATCGGCCCTTCTCTTGCCCCGGACGGCATTTGCCGAAGGGACGCAGAAAAAAGACGTGGCACCGGCGGAAAAAATCCGAACACTCTGCGAGGCGGGCCTTATCGTCGGCGACGAAAAAGGCGATCTCGCCTTGACCCGCCCCATGACCCGCGCCGAATTTTCCAAGATCATCACCTGCGCGTTGAATCTTCAGGAAGATGCGGCGGCCCTTGAAAAAGAAGCCTCGCCCTTTAAAGACGTGGCAGAGACCCACTGGGCCAAAGGCTATATCCACGCACTTACCCTTGCCCAAAAGACGCAGCCTCTGCCCCTGATTCAAGGCGACGGCGACGGCAACTTTCGACCGGAGATGCCCGTAAGCGGCGCCGAAGCATCGAAAATCGCCGTGATCCTTGCCGACAAATCCCTTACCGCCGAAGAGGCCGCCACCTTCAGCTGGCCCGACAGCTGGATCTACCGCGCCATGGCCTTTTCCCTTCCCGTCGCCGAAGGTCCCTATAAAGCGCCCGCCACCCGGGAGGCCGTCTTTCTCACCCTCTACGACATTCTCTACGCCCATCCCGATTACGACGAGGCCATCGCCCGCTTCCTCTACTTAACCGACGGGCTTAATCGCCGCATCACCTTCGATCACGAGGCCTTTCAAAAAGCGTTTTTGAATCGGCTCAACGACGCCCGCAGAAAAAATCATGTGCGTCCTTTGGTTCTCGACAAAAACCTGGAGGCCGGCGCCTACGCCCGGGCCAAGGAGCTCGCCCTTTACGGCAATATGCGCATCGACGGCGCGCGCCACGTGCGGCCGGACAAGCGGCCCTACTACACGGCCTACGACTACTTAAAGCACAAAAACCCCGCCTATTTCATCGGCGAAAACCTCATTCAATTCCCCTTGAAAAAGAGAGGCTACGACGGAAGCACCGCCCTCACCATCGACCCGGAAATCCTGGCAGAGGAATGTTTCAAGGCATGGGAAATGAGCCCGAGCCATCGGGACAACATGCTCTCCCCCATGTACAGAAAAATGAACATTCAGGTCTACGCCGGCCCCACCTTGCGGGAGGAAGGGGCTGCCGACGAAGGCATCCTCGTCGGCACCTTGGGACTGAGCCGAAACTATTAACTGAAAAATTTCCGCAGCAAAAAAGCGGAGATCCTTTCGATACACAAGGCGAAGCCGAAAACTACTTCTCCTTGCCCCCCCCCGAAAAAATATCGTATAATAGATAAGAGATATCACTCCCTTTAAAGAGGGACGCGGTGTTTACAAGGAGGCTGTTATGAAAATTATCGCTTTGTGGGCGGGTTTTTTCATCCTCGTCCTCGTCGTTCTTCTCGTAATCCTTTTAATCCGTCGCCTTTCAGCCGATGAAAAAGATAGAAAGGATCGAGGAAAAACGGGTCGAGACTGACACACTTCGATCCAGCTACAAATTCAATCCAAGGAGGTACAATCATGTTACAAGGGCTCGCCTTACTCGTGTTCATCGGCAAATTCGCCTTTGCCATCGCCGCTTTCGTTCTCATCATCCTTTTAATTCGCCGCCTTTTGGCCGACGAACGGGACAGAAAAGAACGCATCGACAGAGAACATAACGAAGACAAGTAAATTTGCACACAAACGCCTTTCGGGGCGTTTTTTCTTGCAAAAATTTCCACAAAAAAATCGAGCAAGCTCAAGCTTACCCGATTTTCTTATAGGGATATGCCTTAGTGGCCTTCGTTAAAATAGTCGTTGCGCTTCATGTCTTGGAACACCACGTGGATGTGTTCCCGAGGCGTGTCCGCCAATTTATGAACCGTATCCGTAATTTCCTTGGCGATCTTTGCCTTTACTTCGTCGGAACGACCTTCGATTAATTCTACATGAATAAAGGGCATGGTAAACCTCCTTCTTGCCTCTGAAAACCTGTCTCTCCTTATTATAAAACGGCACGAGGCGCCCTTCAAGTCGGGCAAATAAAAAAGTGCACCGTGTGGTGCACCG
>NZ_JBBKBU010000023.1:0-40669 GCF_037892835.1 Peptoniphilus sp. HCN-40583 | reverse complement strand
AAACCACCTTTTTAGGTGGTTTTTTTTAATTTGTGCTTGAATACCCAATAAAATGGTGTAAAATATAGATAAGTGGGAGAAAGTGGTAGAAAAGGGTTCAAATGGGGGCGCTATGTTTTTCGGTGAAGTAAAACACACCATGGATGCAAAAGGGCGCTTGGTCTTGCCGGCGAAATTTCGCGAAGGCATTAGTGACGGCTACGTCATGACCAAGGGCTTAGATCAGTGCATCTTTTTATTCCCCATGGACGAGTGGCGCCGCATGGAAGAGAAGCTGAAAACATTGCCTCTCACCAATAAAGACGCCCGCGCCTTCGTTCGCTACTTTTTCTCCGGCGCATGTGACGGCGAGCTGGACAAGCAGGGCCGGGTGCGCATTCCGCAAAATCTGACGGATTATGCGAAATTAGACGGTAGCGCGGTGATTATCGGCGTCGGTACCCGCATGGAAATTTGGTCTGACACCCTTTGGGATGACTACACCGACGACGACGCATTGTCTTACGATCAAATCGCCCAAAAATTATCCGATCTCGGCATTTAGGAGGGAACATGGAATTTCAACACGAGCCCGTCTTAATGAACGAGGTAATCGAGGGGCTAAAGATTCATCCCGACGGCATTTATATCGATGGCACCTTAGGCGGTGCGGGTCACAGCGGCGAAATCTTAAAGCGGCTTAAAGGTGGCCTTTTGATCGGCATCGATCAAGACGACGCGGCCCTTGGGGCTGCGAGAAAGCACCTGGAGAGCATTGGCGGAAATTTTCAGCTGGTAAAGGGAAACTTCGTCGATATGCCGGCCATTTTAAAGGCCTTACATATTGAAAAAGCAGATGGGATTTTGCTGGATATCGGCGTAAGCTCCCATCAATTTGACACGGCGGAGCGGGGATTCAGTTATCGCTTCGACGGGCCCCTGGATATGCGCATGGATACAAGCGCATCCTTAAGGGCTTCAGACATCGTGAATACCTACAGCGAAAAAGACCTGGCGAAAATCATAAAGAGCTACGGGGAAGAGCGTTGGGCCGAGCGCATCGCCCAATTTATCGTAAAAGAGCGAAAAGAGGCGCCCATTACCACCACCTTCCAACTGGTGTCGGTCATAAAAAAGGCTATTCCGAAAAAAGTGCGCCAAGAGGGCGGGCATCCGGCGAAAAAAACATTTCAAGCCCTGCGCATCGCCGTGAATCGGGAACTGGACGTTTTGGAATCTTCCATTCCGGACATGGTGCGTCTTCTAAAGCCCGGCGGAAGGCTGGGAATCATCACCTTCCATTCCCTGGAAGACAGAATCGTGAAAAACAGCTTCCAGTATCTGTATAAAGATTGCATCTGTCCGCCGAGGCAACCCATTTGTACCTGCGGCAAGAAGCGTGAAATAGAAATCATAACCAGAAAGCCCGTGACAGCATCGGATGAAGAATTAAAACGAAATCATCGGGCCCATTCGGCAAAGCTACGTATAGCTGAAAAAATTTAAGGGGAGTGTTATAATGAAACGAGTCGAAAATAAACGTCCCCGCCGGCGGCCCGCCACCGGGCTGAAGCGGAAGTGGGTTTCCCGTTCGGCCCTTATCGGGATGATTCTTTGTATGCTCGGGATAACCGCCTGTTTGCAGCTGAAGGCCCATACGCATATCGCCCTTTTAAATGCGGCCATAGAAACACAGAACAAGGCCTTGGTCGACATGGACAAAACCCATAGGGACATGATTGCCGACTTAGATGAAATAAAAAATTCAGACGAGATGATGAAAAAAGCAAAGTTTCAGCTCGGGATGGTCTATCCCGATAACGATCAGGTAAAATACATCGACGTCAAAGTACGCAACGAAGAAAATGATGTCAACGAAAACGTCTACCTGAATCCGATGATCTCGGTACTGCACATTTTTAAATAAATAGTGGGAGGCTCTTGTGGGGGAGCAGAATAGGAAACAAACGAAAAGAGTGAGGAAGAGAAGTAGGAATCGTCGATTTCTTTTGAACCATCTTCGGAAGATGGACAGAAAAGTGGCGTTTCTATATGCGTTTCTCTTCTTGCTCTTTTTTATTTTGTGGTTGCGCGTAGGCTATTTGCAAATTTTCGATTCCGATAATTTAACGCGCCAAGCCCTGGCATCGACGACAAAAGGCGTGGTAAAGCCTGAGCGGGGCTTGATTTTTGATGCCGACGGAAATAAATTAGCAGCCAACATCAGCAAATCCGACATCTATGTAGATACAAGGGTGTTGGCGAAAGCGAAAGACAGGGAGAAGGAAGTGCAAAAGCTGAAACGCTTCGCCCTGAAGTCCCTGGATATGACCGAGGCGCAATTTGATGCGCGCATGAAAAAAAGCGGCCACGTTCCGTTGAAGCAAAATGTGGAGCGCTCCGTGGCCTTGCGCCTGAAAGACTCCGACATACCCGGCGTCGTGGTGGAAGATTTCGAAGCCCGCACCTATCCCAACAACGACTTGGCCTCTTTGGTCATCGGTTTTGCGGCAAAAGACGGAGACGGCCGCTACGGCATCGAAAAGTATTACGACGATATCTTGCGCCTCGCGCCCACTTTCGGCAAGAAAACAAACAATCAATTGCCCATTCAGGCCGGCGCCAATTTAAAGCTGACCATTTCCGAATCTTTGCAACGAAAAGTGGAAGATTGTTTAGATACCCACCAAGAAAAAAAGCACGCCCATCGCATGACGGCCATCGTGCAGGATACGCAAACCGGCGCCATCCGCGCCATGGCCTCCACCGATGATTACGATTTAAATCACCCCTACAGCCCGACGACGAAAGAGCAAAAGGCTGTGTGGAAGGATTTAAAAAGCGAGCAACAGGCGAAGATTTTATTCGACAATTGGCGGAATTTCTCCGTCAGCGACACCTACGAGCCGGGGAGTACCTTTAAAACCATTACGGCCGCGGCGGCGCTGGAAGAAAACACCACCAATCCGAAAAAGCATTATTACTGCACGGGCTATGTCCGCGACATTCCCGGTGTAACCATTACCTGTACCTCCCTTCCCAATCCCCACGGGGACATTACCATGGACAAGGCTTTTTCCGAATCCTGTAATGTGACCTTTGTAAACATCGCGAGAGAGCTTTCGAAAGAAGGACTGTTTAAATACATTCAAGCCTTCGGCTTCGGCGAAGTGACGGGAATCGACTTGCCGGCGGAACAAAAAGGCATCGTCCCGAAAAGCGTCAATGAAATCAACGAGGCGCGTCTCGCTACCATGAGTTACGGCCATGGCATTGCCGTAACGCCCGTTCAAATGGTAACGGCGATTTCCGCAGTGGCCAACGGCGGCTATCTCTTAAAGCCCTACGTCGTGGATGAAGTTCAAGACGTAAGCGGCAATGTCCTGGTAAAACAAGGACGCACCGTCCGTCGCCAGGTTATCAGCGAATCCACCAGCGAAACCATGCGCACCCTTCTGATGCACGTCGTCGATCACGGCACGGGCACCATGGGTGCGGTGAATCGCTACCACGTGGGCGGAAAGACCGGAACCGCAGGCAAGGTATCGGATACCGGCGGCTACGAAAAGGATAAATACATCAGTTCCTTTGTATCCGTGGCACCCATCGAAGATCCTAAGTACACGGTACTGGTCATTGTGGAAGAACCTGAAGGGGATTACTTCGGCGGCACCGTAGCAGCGCCCATCGCATCAGAAATTATGGCGGCGGCTCTGCAGGAAGGGGACGTGACGCCGACAGGCAGCGATCAATCGAAAAAGGTGAAGAAAGTCATCGTGCCCGATGTAAAGAACATGCTTTTGGAAGATGCCGGAAAGGTATTAACCGATGCGGGACTTAAATTCAACATGGCCTCTGAAAATGTCGGCGACTTCGGCATGGTCATTAAACAGGCACCGGAAGCCGGCACGGAAGTGGACGAAAACACCATTGTGGATTTAAAAATCGATCCCAACGACGGGAAAGAGCGCAGTGTGCCCAATTTCCAAGGGAAGACGAAAAAAGAAGTGGAAAAGATTCTGGAGTCTTCCAAATTGGACTATGTACTGGAAGGGGAAGGCACGGTAGTGAGCCAAGAGCCCCTGGCCGGCGAGCTTTTGCCTAAGGGCGAAAAAATCCATATTCGATTTGAAGCCGATGTCAATGACAAGAAATCCGACAAGCAAAACAATACGAACAACGGGAATACCGTATCGAAAGAAAAGACGAACAGAGCCCGCAGAAAGGGCCATAGCAATTAAAGGAGAAGGCAAGCATGAGTATAGGCACGGGAGTAATCAGCCTGGTGACGGGATGGATTCTCGCCATGATCGGCGGGAAAATTTTCATTCCCCTTTTACAAAGATTACACGCAGGACAAGAAATTCGAGAAGACGGCCCCCAAAGTCACCTGTCCAAGGCGGGTACGCCCACCATCGGCGGGGTGATCTTTCTCACGGCGGCCCTTCTCGGGACCTTTCTTACGAAAAATATGACCTACGAAGTGGTCGTGCTGTTTATCTCCACCCTGGGCTTCGCCCTCGTTGGCTTTATCGACGACTACCTGAAAGTGGTCAATAAAAGGAATTTAGGCTTTACGGCCCTGCAAAAGCTCCTGGCACAAATTTTTATCGCCGTGCTTTTATATTTTCTTATTCTTCGCTCTGACAATTTAACCACCGCCGTCCTCCTTCCGGGGACCATGCGCGCCGTGGATTTCGGTATGTTTTTTATTCCCTTTATTATTTTCGTCGTCGTGGGCACGGTGAACTCCGTGAACTTAACCGACGGCTTAGACGGCCTGTCTTCCACGGTAACGACGATTCTCCTTTTCTTTTTCGCCTTAGTTAGCGCCAAAATGGGACGATATGCCATCGCCTTATTCAGCTTGACTTTAGCCGGCGGCCTCTTGGGATTTTTGTTTTACAACAAATACCCGGCGAAAGTATTTATGGGGGACACGGGCTCCCTGGCCTTGGGCGGCGCCGTGGTCGCCATCGCCATCCTTTTGAACCTGCCCCTGCTCCTTCCCATTTGCGGCGGCATCTACTTTATCGAAACCCTGTCCGTCATTTTACAAGTCATCTCCTTTAAAACGAGGGGAAAGCGAATTTTTCTTATGAGTCCCATTCATCACCATTTCGAGCAGAAGGGGATGAGGGAAGTGCAAATCGTCGCCATGTTTGCGGTGGTGGAGCTGATCCTTTGCATCATAAGTTACTTCTTGATTTTTTAGGAGCGTATCATGGAAAATAAAAACATATTAATTTACGGATTAGGCACCACAGGATTAAGTGCCATCGACGCATTAAAGGCGGACAATACCCTTTACGTCTACGACGACGACAAAAACCGCGTGGATTTAGTCGAAGACGAGGTGCCCTTTTACGACGGCGAAGCGGTTGATTTCGTCGTAAAAAGCCCGGGGATTCCGCTGGACAGCGGCCTGTTGCCTTCTCTTGCGGAAAAAGGCGTGCCGATTATTTCGGACATCGAGGTGGCCTATCACCTGAGTGCTTGCGAAAATTTCATTGCCGTCACGGGAACCAACGGAAAGACAACCACCACGGATCTCTTGTACCATCTTTTAATCGACGGCGGAAAAGTCGCCTATGTAGGCGGTAACATCGGCGTCGGCGTCTTGCCCTTGGCGAAGCGGGCAAAAAAAGACGATTACTTAGTTATCGAATGCTCCAGTTTTCAGCTGGAAACCACCTTGGATTTCCGGCCGAAAGTGGCGATACTAACCAATATTACGGAAGACCACCTGGATCATCACAAATCCGTGGAAGCCTACAGAAAGAGCAAAGAAAAAGTCTTTGCCAATCAACGGGATGAGGATGTACTCATTTTAAATATCGACGATCCTTACTTAGCCATGATCGGCGAAGAAATGGATCAGGCGCTGGTGGTAAGCACCACACCCGTCCAACAAGACGGTGCCTTCAAGGATCAAGAGGCCCTGTATCTGTCCCTGAAAGGGGAGAAGGTCTTTCTCATGAATCGCAGCGACATGCTGCTCGTGGGGGATCACAATGTAAGAAACGCCCTGGAGGCGGCCCTTTGCGCCTACGTTCTCGGCGTAGACGTGGAATCCATTAAAAAGACGCTGATGAACTATCGCGGCGTCAGCCACCGCATGGAATTTGTGGACACCTTTAACGGCGTAGACTACTACAACGACTCCAAGGGAACCAACCCCGATTCCACCGACGTGGCTCTGGCAAGTTTATCGAAGCCCATTCATTTACTGGCCGGCGGCTTTGACAAGGGAAGCGATTTTAAAGCCCTCTTTGAAAAACACGCCGATGCCATCGCCTGCCTCTATGTCTACGGCGCCACCAAGGCCATCATTAAAGAAGAAGCCCTGGAAGCCGGCGTGAAAGAGGTCTTGGAGTTTGAGACCATGAAAGAGGCCACGGAGGCGGCCATGGATCGGGCGGTTTCCGGCGAGGCGGTCTTGCTTTCTCCTGCCTGCGCCTCTTGGGACCAATTCCCCAATTACGAAGTGCGGGGCGATGAATTTAAACAAATTGTAAGGGAGAGATGGGGCTGATAAAACCATGGAACGAATCCGAAAATACGCTGATCCGCGCCTGCTTATTGCCATGGTCTCTCTCTTGGTCATTGGCATCTTTATGGTGGCGTCCAGCTCATTTACCGGCGGCCTCGCCGACCACGGCGACGGTTCCTTTTACCTAAAGCGCCACATCGCCTGTGTCATCGTCGGCACGTTGGCAGCCGGCGCGGGCTATGTAGTGCCCTTAAAGGTATTTCAGCGCCTGGCCTTTCCCATGTGGGTCGTGAGTATGGCCCTTTGCGCCGCCCTCTACACCAAACTCGGCGTAAATTTCAACGGTGCCACCCGCTGGCTCGCCATTCCCCACACCCACATTCAGTTTATGCCGGCGGACATTTTAAAATACGCGTCGATTTTTTACACGGCGAATCTCTGCGTGCTTCACCGGGGAAAGAGGAAGAAAGGCGGCTTTATTCCCATTGTCACCGTGATCGGGCTGTCCGTGGTCATCGTTATGAAAGAAGACTTTTCATCGGCCATGGTCATCGCCATTAGCCTTTTAGGCATGTTTTTTATCTCCGGCATGAATCTCGCCGAATTTATCAGCATTTTTTCTATGGGCCTCGCCTTTATGTACCTATTTGTTTTTCGCGTGGCCTACCGCATGAAGCGACTGACATCCTTCATTCATCCCTTCGACGACATCACCAACACCGACTGGCAACTGGCCCATTCCCTTTACGCCATCGGCACGGGATCGATGACGGGGATCGGCTATTTTCGCTCCCACGAAGTGTTTGATCGCCTGCCGGAGGCCTACAACGACTTTATTTTTGCCGTCATCGGCGAAGAATTCGGCTTTATCGGCACCACGGTAGTCATTGCCCTCTTTGCCTTGTTTATACAGCGCGGGTTTTTAACGGCGTTGAAGCAAAAAAGCCTCTACGAAAAACTCATCGCCACGGGGATCTTTCTCTCCATTGGTTTTCAGGCCTTTTTCAATATGGGCGTGGCCGTGGGGATTTTACCCGTCACCGGCCTTACCTTGCCCTATGTGTCCTTCGGGGGAACGGCACTGATCTTGGTCATGGGCATGAGCGGCATACTGCTTAGATTATCGAGAAAAGGAGAATTACATTGAAAGTCATTTTGTCCGGCGGCGGAACCGGCGGTCATATCTATCCGGCCCTCGCCATTAAAGAAGCCATGGAAAAGAAAGACGACAGCATCGAATTTCTGTACGTGGGAAAAAAAGACAGCATGGAAGAAGAGCTGGCGGCCAAATACAACATTCCCTTTGCGCCGGTACACATCCAGGGTCTTCCCAGAAAGAAAATCAACAAAGAATCCATTATGACCATGATGGAATTGTTCCACGGCCTGCGCGATGCGGGAAAGATTATAAAAGACTTTCGCCCCGATGTGGTCGTAGGCACCGGAGGCTATGTCTGCGCACCCATCGTCTTGAAAGCACAGAACATGGGCATTAAGACGGCGATTCAGGAACAAAACGCCTATCCGGGAAAAACCAATCGCCTGCTCGCCAAGCGGGTGGATTTAATCGCCTACAGCTTTCAAGAAGCGGAAAAATATTTTCCGGAACATACAAAAAAACTTTACACCGGCAATCCCATTCGCGCCTCATTTGAAAAAATCGACGAAGAGACGGGAAGAGAAGCCGTAGGCTACAATTTAGACAAGCCCCTGGTCCTTTCCTTCGGCGGCAGCGGCGGACAGGAATCCACCAATGAAGCCGTACTTGAAATCATGAAAAAACACCCGCACTTAAACTTCCACTTGGTGCATATTACGGGAAAAGAACATTACGACGACTTCACCCATCGCATGAGCGATGTGTACGAAGATTCCTACACCATTTTGGATTACTCCCATCAAATCCCGGAATACTTGGCCGTAGCCGATTTGGTGGTGGCATCCTCATCGGCCATGACTTTGGCGGAAATCAGTGCCATGCACCTGCCCTCCATTTTGATTCCTAAAGCATATACGGCGGGCAATCACCAATACCATAACGCCATGAGCTATAAAGAAAAGGGTGCGGCCGTGGTCATCGAAGAAGACGAGCTCACAGGCCATGTGCTTTTGAGTGCGGTGGAATCCCTTTTAGATGACGAGGAAATGCGGCGTGAAATGGGCGCCAACGCCTACCACATGGTCAACACCAAGGGCACCAATGCCATTGCCGAGGCGATTTTAGGACTTGTGACGCCATGAAGCCTGAAAAACCGAGAAAACGTCCGCGGCGAAAAAAGAAACTGCAGCGAAAATACCGCAATCGGCGCATCGCTTTGGTTCTCGTTTTAGCCATCATCATCGGCGGCCTCTTCGGCTTTTCGAGATTTACGGCTATGAAAGACGTGGAAGTCGCCGGCACGAAAGCCGTGAGCAAAAACACCGTGGTGAAGATCGCCCGAGAATCCATGGGAAAAAGCTACTTCCGATTAAATAAGCAGCAGCTGAAAAATCGCCTGGAACAAATTCCCTATGTTAAAGAGGCTCATATCGGGCTCAGCTTTCCCCATACCCTCGCCATTTCCATCGAAGAAGAAAAGCCCTTCGCCCAGTTATACAGCGGCGAAGGCTACATTCTCGTCAACGACGATTTCCGCGCCCTGGAGACCACCCGCTCCTACGATCCCAATTTGCCGAAGATCACCGGCGTCGTCACCCATGGGGTGCGCATGGGCCAAGTGGCCTTTAAAAGCACGGGCAACGGAAAAAAGATTCACATGATTAAGACCTTGTTTGCCTCCGAGATGAAGAAAGACATTCACACCGTCTCCATTTTGGACAGGGGCATGCGCGTGGCTTTTTCCGACGGAACCATGGTGCATATCTCCAGCTTTGACGATGCGGAATACAAGACGAAACAGCTGGAAGAAATCCGCAAAGAAATGAAGGCGAAAAACGAAGACTACCGCGAGATCTATCTGGATCAGGGGGATCATCCGGTGGCCGTCAAACCCTCGTCTTTAGACGAAGAGGAGGCGCCGGAAAATGAAGGTTCCTTCGAAGAAGAAGGGGAAAAGCAGGCGGATAGAGATAAAAGGGACGAAGACGGCAAAGTGAAAAAAATCGAAAAAGACCCTGATGCCCGCAACGATGAAAAGCGAGAACCGTCGAAAGCCACAGATGCCGCTGAATAAGGTAGATTGAGCCGTGAAGGCATCTTGACTTGTAGGCTATTTGTCTATAAAATAGAATCAATTGATATGATATTAAAGGCCCATTGTGCGCGACTAGGAGGAGTAATATGTTGGATTTTGATATGGATCACGAAGAATTTGCAAAAATTAAAGTAGCCGGTGTCGGCGGTGGCGGTAACAACGCCGTCAACCGCATGATTAATGCAGGGGTGAAAGGCGTCGAGTTTATTGCCGTAAACACCGACCGCCAAGCACTTAAAAATTCCCTGGCTGAAACGAAAATTCAAATCGGCGAAAAGGTAACCAAAGGCTTAGGCGCCGGCGCCAATCCGGAAATCGGCGAACAATCCGCTGAAGAAAGCCTGGATGAAATCAGAGAAGCCCTCGAAGGCGCGGACATGGTCTTTATTACGGCAGGCATGGGCGGCGGTACCGGTACCGGTGCGGCTCCGATTATTGCCGATGTAGCGAAAGAACTTGGTGCCCTTACGGTCGGCGTCGTAACCCGTCCCTTCGCTTTTGAAGGCGCTCGCCGCATGAAACAAGCGGAAAAGGGCATCGATGCATTACAAGGCAAAGTCGATACCTTGGTCATCATTCCCAACGATCGCCTCTTCAGCATTTCCGATAAGAAGACCACCTTCTCCCAAGCCTTCCAAATGGCCGATGAAATTTTGAAACAAGGGATCCAAGGGATTTCCGAATTAATCAGCGTCCCCAATGTCATTAACCTTGACTTCGCCGACGTAAAGACCGTTATGCACGACAAGGGCATCGCCCACATGGGTATCGGTTACGCCTCCGGCGACGAGCGCGCCACGGAAGCGGCAAGAAATGCCGTAGAAAGTCCCCTTTTGGAAACATCCATCGAAGGCGCCAAGTCCGTACTCTTAAACATCACGGCCGGCAACGACCTGGGTATGTTTGAAATGAATGAAGCCGCCGATTTGATCCGCTCCACCGTAGACGAAGAAGCCAACATTATCTTTGGTGCCGGCATCGATGAGTCCCTAAAGGATCAAGTAAAGATCACGGTGATCGCCACGGAATTCGGCGATGATCGCGACGTTCAACCGAAAAAAACAAGCAAGAGCTTTGTCGGATCAGGCGACGATAAAAAAGAAGAAAAAACAGGATCCGCCAAGAAAAATAAGGATGATGAGTTAAATATCCCGGATTTTCTTCGCAGAATGAGATAAGAGATTTTTGACGTATCCTTCAGGATACGTCTTTTCTCGTTTAGGAGGTGAATCATGCGCTGTCCCTATTGTCAACATCAAGAATCGAAGGTCGTGGATTCCCGCCCCACAGAAGAAGGCGCCTCTATTCGGCGCAGACGTCAATGCATGGCCTGTGGCAGACGATTCACGACCTATGAACAGATAGAAGTCGTGCCCATGACCGTGAAGAAAAAAAGCGGCGGCATCGAGGTCTTCGATCGCAATAAAATCTTAAAAGGGCTGATTAAATCTTGTGAGAAACGCCCCGTGCCTTTGGAAGCCATGGAAGCGGCGGTGGATGATATCGAAATGACGCTGGAAGCGAAGATGGTCAAGCAGATTTCATCGGATGAAATCGGCGAAATGATTTTAGAACGGCTGAAAGATTTGGACGAAGTGGCCTATGTCCGTTTTGCCTCTGTGTATCGCCGGTTCCAAGACATCGACAGCTTCATGGCGGAGCTGGAAGCGTTGCGACAAAAGAAAACGGACTGATTGTTATGGATCTGTTTTCATTTCAAGCGGAAAATCATTTAGAAAAAAGCGCGCCCCTGGCCCAGCGCATGCGGCCCGAAACCCTTGAGGATTACGTGGGCCAAGAACACGTCATCGGCCCGGGCAAATACATTCACAGGCTCATGGCATCGGGCTTTATGCCCTCTTTGCTTTTTTACGGGCCGCCGGGCATCGGTAAGACCACCTTGGCCGAGATCATGGCGAAGGATTCCCATCGGGCCTTCGTGCCCTTATCTGCCGTCACAAGCAATGTGAAGGAGCTTCGCAAGGTGCTGGAAGAGGCCGAGGAGAGGCTGGGGGCACAGGGTCGGGAGACGATTTTGTTTTTAGATGAAATCCACCGATTCAACAAGTCCCAACAAGATGTGCTGCTCCCTTACGTGGAAAAGGGAAAGATCATATTAATGGGTGCCACCACGGAAAATCCCTATTTCTACGTGAACGGCGCCTTGCTTTCCAGGTTGCAGGTGGTGCAGCTCTATCCCTTAGACGACAATGCCATCAAAGCACTTTTAATGCGGGCCCTTAATGACGACGAGAAGGGCTACGGAAAAGAAGACGTGGCCTTTGAGGCCGGTGCATTGGAGGGGCTCATCGATTTAAGCCACGGCGACGGAAGATACGCCTTGAATCTTTTAGAGATTGTGGTATTGAGCACGCCGCCGGATGAGGCGGGGCGCATCCACATTACGACACAGGATCTAGCCGATGCGTCTATGACGAATAATCAAGCCTACGACCGAGACGGAAACAATCACTACGATATGATTTCCGCCTTTATTAAATCCATTCGCGGCTCGGATCCCGACGCGGCCATTTACTACATGGCGAAAATGTTGGATCGGGGCGAAGAGCCGGAGTACATCGCCCGGCGCATGATTATTTCCGCTTCGGAAGACATTTCCAATGCGGATCCCCACGCGTTAAATTTAGCTGTGGCCTGCTTCGAGGCCCTACGCATCATCGGCATGCCCGAGGGGCGAATCCCCTTGGCGCAAACGGCGGCCTACTTGGCCTCGGCGCCGAAGAGCAATCGGAGCTACCTGGCCATCGGAGAAGCTATGAGCGATGTAAAAAAAGGCGTGGGCTCTGTGATCCCGCCTTACTTACGGGATCAGCATCAGCCGATGGATCCACACGAAGGCTATCGCTACCCCCACGACTACCCCAAGGGCTATGTACCGCAACGGTACCTGCCCTTGGATATGAACGAAAAAACCTACTATCGACCGACGGAAAGAGGCTACGAAAAAAAGCTCGCCGCCTATTTAAGAGAGATCAAACAGGAGGATACCAGTGGAAATTCGTGAAGTATTAGAGAACTATAAAGATTACTTAGGCCAAGATTTGGTGTTGGAAGGTTGGGTGAAAACCTCCAGAGATTCGAAGAATTTCGGCTTTATTCAACTCTCCGACGGCAGCGGCTTCGACGGCATTCAAGTGGTTTATGAATCAGACATCGAAAACTTTAAGGAAATCGCCAAATACCCTATTTACAGCTCCATTCGCGTGGAAGGGGAATTGGTTGAAAGCCCGGGAGCAAAACAACCCATTGAAATTCACGCGAAAAAAATCACGCCGGAACACTTGGCAGAAAGCGACTATCCTCTGCAAAAGAAACGCCACACCTTTGAATACCTACGGACCAAGGCCCACCTTCGTCCCCGCACCAACACCTTCCAAGCGGTGTTCCGGGTGCGTAGCTTAATCGCTTTTGCCGTGCACGAATTCTTCCAAAAACGCCGTTTCGTCTACGTTCACACCCCGATTATTACGGCCAGCGACGCCGAAGGGGCAGGGGAAATGTTCCAAGTTACAACCTTGGATCTGAACAATCCCCCGAAAGACGACGAAGGCAAAGTGGATTTCAGTGAAGACTTCTTTGGCAAACATACGAATCTTACCGTCAGCGGTCAACTGCAAGGGGAAGCCTTCGCCACCGCCTTCAGAAACATCTACACCTTCGGACCCACCTTCCGCGCTGAAAACTCCAACACCCAACGCCACGCGGCAGAGTTTTGGATGATCGAGCCGGAAATGGCCTTCGCCGATTTAGAAGACAATATGAATGTGGCGGAAGATATGCTTAAGTACATTATTCGCTACGTTTTCGAACACGCGCCTCAAGAAATGGAATTTTTCAATTCCTTTATCGACAAAGGCCTTATCGATCGCCTGAAAAATGTGGTTGAATCGGAATTTGTTCGGATCACCTACACGGAAGCCATCGAGATTTTGGAAAAGAGCGATCACGAATTTAAGTACCCGGTGAGCTGGGGCATCGATCTTCAAACGGAACACGAACGCTACATTACGGAAGAAGTTTACAAAAAGCCCGTCTTCATCGTAGACTACCCGAAAGAAATTAAGGCCTTCTATATGCGCGAAAACGAAGACAAGAAGACCGTCGCCGCCATGGACCTTTTGGTGCCCGGCATCGGCGAAATCATCGGCGGCAGCCAACGGGAAGAGCGAATGGATGTCCTCGTCGAAAAATTAAAGGATTTCGGTCTGGACGAAGAAAGCTACAGCTGGTATATGGACCTTCGTCGCTACGGTAGCGTGGTTCACTCCGGTTACGGATTGGGATTTGAGCGAGCCGTTATGTACATTACCGGCATGAAAAACATTCGCGACGTCATTCCCTTCCCGCGGACCGTCGGCAATGCAGAGTTTTAGAAAGGCGTAAACGATGAAAAATTATGATCCTAAAGTCATCGAGAAGAAATGGCAAGATTTTTGGGACGAACACGAGACGTATAAAACCGTCATTGAACCGGAAAAGAAAAAGTTTTATCCCTTAGTTGAATTCCCCTATCCCTCGGGACAAGGGCTTCACGTCGGCCACCCGCGCCCCTACACGGCCCTGGACATTGTGGCGAGAAAGCGCCGCTACGAAGGCGAAAACGTCATTTTCACCATGGGTTGGGACGCCTTTGGCTTGCCCACGGAAAACTACGCCATTAAGAACAAAATTCATCCCCGCATCGTCACGGAAAACAACATCGCCAATTTCAAAAAGCAATTAAAAAGCCTGGGCTTCAGCTTCGACTGGTCGAGAGAAATCAACACCACCGATCCGAAATACTACCGCTGGACCCAATGGATTTTCCTGCAATTGTTTAAACGCGGCTTGGCTTACAAGGAAGAGATGCCCGTCAACTGGTGTCCATCCTGTAAAGTTGGCCTGGCCAACGAAGAAGTGGTTGGCGGCAAATGCGAGCGTTGCGGCACGGAAGTAAAGCACAAACGCCGCAGCCAATGGATGCTGAAGATTACCGCTTATGCCGATCGCCTCTTGGAAGGATTGAATCACGTCGACTTCATCGAGCCTGTTAAGATTCAACAACGCAACTGGATCGGCAAGAGCGTCGGTGCGGAAATTCACTTTAAAGTGAAGGATACGGACACGGTCTTGAATGTATTTACCACGCGACCCGATACATTGTTCGGCGCCACCTACATGGTGGTTGCACCGGAACATCCCATTGTAAAAGACCACCGCGACATGATTAAAAACATCGACGAAGTGGACGCCTACATTGCGGAAGTGGAAAAGAAATCGGACTTCGAGCGGACGGAGCTGTCTAAAGAAAAAACCGGCGTGGCCCTGGAAGGCCTTTATGGCGTCAATCCGGCCAACGGCAAGGAGATTCCTATTTGGATTTCCGATTACGTCTTAATGACCTACGGCACCGGCGCCATTATGTCCGTACCCGCTCACGACGAGCGCGACTGGGAATTTGCGAAGAAATTCAACCTGCCCATCGTCCCCGTCATTGACGGCGGCAATGTGGAAGAAGCGGCCTATGTGGACGTCCATACGGGCCACATGATCAATTCCGGCTTCCTGGACGGCATGGAAGTGGAAGATGCCATCCACAAGATGATCGAGTGGATTACCGAACAGGGTCTGGGCAATCGCCAAACCAATTATAAATTGCGGGACTGGGTCTTCTCCAGACAACGCTACTGGGGCGAACCGATCCCCCTCATTCACTGCGACGACTGCGGATGGGTGCCGGTGCCTGAAGAAGAGCTGCCTTTGGAACTGCCCGAAGTGGAAAATTACGAGCCCACGGATAACGGCCAATCCCCCTTGTCGGAAGTAGAGGAATGGGTCCACACCACTTGCCCGAAATGCGGCAAGCCCGCCATGCGCGAAACAGACACCATGCCTCAATGGGCCGGCAGCAGCTGGTATTACCTGCGCTACACCGATCCCGATAACGACGAAGCACTGGCGAGCAAAGATGCGCTAGAATACTTCATGCCTGTGGATTGGTACAACGGCGGCATGGAACACACCACCTTGCACTTGCTCTATTCCCGCTTCTGGCATAAATTCCTCTACGATATCGGCGTCGTCAATACCGATGAGCCCTACCAAAAACGGACGAGTCACGGCATGATCTTAGGGGAAGACGGCGGCAAAATGAGTAAGAGCCGCGGCAATGTCATCAATCCCGACGACATCGTCAACACCTACGGTGCCGATACCTTGAGAACCTACGAAATGTTTATCGGCGACTTCGAAAAATCCGTGCCCTGGTCCGACAACGGCGTTAAAGGCTGCCGTCGCTTCCTGGAAAGAGTTTGGAATCTGGCGGAAAATGTTCAACCCGGCGATGCATTTAGAAAAGAGACGGAAGTCTTTATGCATCAAACGATCCAAAAAGTCAGCTACGACTACGAACACTTAAAAGCCAACACGGCCATCGCTCAATTAATGAGCGCCGTGAACCTCTTCCAAAAAGTCGGCGTGAATGCGGCTGAATTTAAAACATTCCTCATTCTCTTAAATCCCGTGGCACCCCACATTACGGAAGAACTTTGGGATATGTGCAAAATGGGCGGCTACCTGTGCGAACAAAGCTGGCCCTCCTTCGATGAAGCAAAAACCCTGGAAGATGTTATCGAAGTGCCCGTTCAATTCAACGGCAAGGTACGCTTTAAGATTACATTGCCCAGAGAGGCAACGAAAGAAGAAGCCATCGAAGCCATGCATAAGGATGAAAACTTCGCTAAACAAACGGAAGGCAAAACCGTCGTCAAAGAAATTTACGTTCCCGGCAAGATCTTGAATGTCGTTGTCAAGTAGTTTGACAGGATAGGGTGAATGGAGTATCTTATTCATAGAAAACAACTAGGAATTAAGGAGGTGAAGACATGAAGTTATCGACGAGGGGTCGTTACGGCCTCATGGCCATGTACCATTTGGCGGAAAACTACGGCAAAGGTCCGCTTTCGGTCAATTACATCGCTGAGGCGGAAGGTCTTAGTGTGGCCTATTTGGAACAATTGTTTTCACGCTTAAAAAAACGTAAATTAGTCGAGAGCATTCGCGGCGCCCAAGGGGGCTATGTATTGGCCTCGCCGCCGGAAGACATTGCCATCGGCGAAGTTATCGCGGCCCTTGAAGGTGAAATGGCATTTTCCTGCTGCACAGGCGATGAAGAAATCAATTGTGAGCGAGGCGTGGCCTGTTCAGCCAAATCCATTTTAGACCGCATACAGGACGAAGTGGACGGCGTTTTAAATTCCATGTCCCTGGCGGATATGAGGTAGCCTATGAATCAGTTTGATTCCTTCTTTAATGTAGTGACCCCGAATTTCCTCGTGGCGGTTCGGGGGCTATTGCTGATTTTGCTCATTGCGCTAAGCGTTTATTATCTCATCAATATCGGCAACCAATACATCGACAAGAGCCGGCGCATCCACGTGGATTTAAAAATCGTCGGGCTCATCCTTCTTGGAATTTTGGCACTGATCGCCATGCGCTACGTGTTTACGAAATTTCCCGTCGTGCGCACGACCCTGGCGGCCTTGGCCATTTCCGTGATACTCGCCTACATTATTAATCCCTTGGTGAATTATCTGGAGACGAAACGGCTTTCCAGGCGCCTCGGCGTTTTAATCGTTTACGTGGGCTTTATACTCATCTTGGTGCTCTTATTTGTCGTGGTCTTACCGAAGACCATTGAAGAGCTGAGGAATTTATTTATCGCCGTGCCCCAGTGGCTCAACGAGTGGAACGCCCGCATTCTCGATGTATCCGATCAAATCGAGAAGATGACGAATTTAGATATGTCGCGGATCATGTCCAGCGGGCAGAAACAGGTGGAAGCCTATGTCAATTCCCTGGAGAACAGCTTCCTGGATCAGATTCGCTCCATGGCAAGTGGCATGTACGCCGCCTTGGGCCGCATGGTCACCTTTGTTTTGGTTTTGATTCTTACCTACTACTTTACGGTGGATAAGAACCGCATCAAGGTCAAAATGTACAAAGCCATTCCCCTGAATTATCGCTCGGACATTTTAAACCTGGCCGGCGAAATCAATTCGGCCATGATGGAATTTTTGAAAGGGAAATTGCTCCTCGCCTTTATCGTCGGTCTCATGACCATGTTGATGCTCTTTATCCTCGGTGTAAACTTCGCCGTGGCCATCGGGCTCATCACCATGATCGCCGACATCATTCCCTACATCGGCCCCTTCCTCGCCTTTGTACCGGCCTTTTTCTTCTCCTTTATGGATTCGTGGACCAAGGCCATTTGGGTGGCGGTGCTCTTCTTCTTTCTGCAATGGGCTGAAAACAATTTGTTTGCACCGAAAATTTTGGGCAAGCGCACCGGTCTTCACCCGGCCATGGTGCTCCTTTGCATCTTTATCGGCGGCGGCACATTCGGCGTCATCGGCATGATTTTATCCGTGCCCATCTTCTCCATATTGGTTATTTTGAAAAACTTCGTCATGATGAAGTTAAGGGAAGACAAGCGGAAAAAAGAAGAATTAAGAAAAGTACAATAAGCGGCGGTTTATCTGCCGCTTATTTTCTTGCATTAGAAAACCCCCGGTTAGATCGGGGGTTCCGTTTAGCTTTAGCGATAATTGCCCGTTATTTCCAGCGTGATATGATGAGAGAGGTCTGCCAACCAATCACAATCAGGAGGAAATAATGACATCACTAAATCACACCCATAGTTTATCACACACAAAATGGAATTGTAAGTATCACGTAGTGTTTGCTCCGAAATATAGGCGAAAAGTATTTTATGAATCGAAGCGCTTAGAAATAGGCGCGATTTTACGGGAGATATGTAGTTGGAAAGGTGTAAACATAATCGAGGCGGAAGTATGCCCGAATCACGTTCATATGTTACTAGAGATCCCACCCAAACTATCTGTATCTTCATTCATGGGCTTTCTAAAAGGGAAGAGTAGCATCATAATCTATGAATGATGGGG
This sequence comes from Peptoniphilus sp. HCN-40583, assembly GCF_037892835.1. Classification (NCBI taxonomy): domain Bacteria; kingdom Bacillati; phylum Bacillota; class Tissierellia; order Tissierellales; family Peptoniphilaceae; genus Peptoniphilus; species Peptoniphilus sp. HCN-40583. Next base: position 22,040 of record NZ_JBBKBU010000023.1, on the reverse strand, counting down.
AGACATGAAATTTAAATATAGGGAAGGCAGTTTTGGTGCCGAGGCTATTACGTCGATACAGCGGGAAAAAACGCTAAAAAGATTCAAGAGTATATACAAAACCAGTTGAAAGAGGATCAAATAAGTGAGCAACTAACCTTTGACACGACGAACCCCTTTAAGGGGTAGCCGAGTAACGTTAGCACGGGCAGATCACCGACGCCCTTCAGGCGCAGCTAGTAATACAAGCCCTTTGGGCCGACAAAGAAAACCCCTGGCTACGCCGGGGGATGTTTATTTTTCGCCGGCGGCGAATCGGTGCAAGAAAATTGACTTTCGCCCCGTACGACTTTATAATTTTATACAGAGACTATACAAATATCGGGAGGCATTATGAAACCATTGGGATTACACGAGATACGCTCCGCGTTCTTGAACTATTTTGAACATAACGAACACTTGGCTCTGCCCAGTTTTTCCTTAGTACCGCAAGGGGACAAATCCCTGCTTCTTATCGGTGCGGGTATGGCGCCGATGAAGAAATTCTTTACAGGAGAAGCGGAACCTCCCTCCCACCGCGTGTGCACCTCGCAAAAATGCATCCGCACCGGTGACATCGAAAACGTGGGAAAAACAGACCGCCACGCCACGTTTTTTGAAATGCTCGGCAATTTTTCCTTCGGCGATTACTTTAAGCACGAAGCCATTCACTGGGCTTGGGGCTTTTTAACCGGCGTCCTGGAAATTGATCCGAACCTTCTCTGGGCCACGGTCTATTTAGATGACGACGAAGCCTTTGCCATTTGGAACGAAGAAATCGGCCTGCCGAAAGAACGCATCGTGCGCTTAGGCAAGGACGATAACTTCTGGGAACTGGCTGTGGGCCCCTCCGGTCCCTGCTCGGAAATTTATTTCGACCGCGGAGAAGAACACGGTTGCGGCGATCCGGACTGCAAGCCGGGTTGCGATTGTGATCGCTACATCGAAGTGTGGAATCTCGTCTTTACCCAATTCGATAAAGACGAAGAAGGGGAATACCATCCTCTGGCCAATCCCAATATTGATACGGGCATGGGCCTTGAGCGGATCGCATCTGTGCTGCAAGAAGCCAACAATATTTTCGAAATCGACGCCATTCACGCGATTTTGGAAGATATTTGCGCCATGGCCAACTATGAATACGGCACGGACAAGAAAAAAGACGAATCCGTGCGGGTCATTACCGACCACATTCGCGCCATTACCTTTATGATCTCCGACTCCATCGTGCCCTCCAATGAAGGCCGGGGCTATGTGGAACGTCGCCTGACCCGTCGTGCCGCCAAACACGGACGCAATTTAGGCATCGAAGGGGCGTTTTTGTACAAACTTTGCGAAAGCGTCATCGATTCCTGGAAGGTGCAGTACAAAGAATTAGACGACAATCGCGAAGTCATCGCCCGCGTTATTTTGCGGGAGGAAGAGCGCTTCTTAAAGACCCTGGAAACAGGCATGAGCCTTTTAGATGAAGAAATCGCAAAATTAAAAGAAGAAGGCAAGAAGGAGCTTTCCGGCGCCGAAGCCTTTAAACTATACGACACCTATGGCTTCCCGGTAGACCTTACGGAAGAAATTCTCTCAGAAGCGGGCATGAGCCTGGATGAAGCGGGATTTGAAAAGGAAATGGAGGCCCAAAAAGTGCGGGCCAGAGAAGCCAGAGACGATTCCGACGAAATCGGCTGGTCCAGTGCCTCCTCTTTCGAATTGAACGACGTGGACGAAGCCATCGAATTTGTCGGCTACGAAACCACGGAAGTCACCGGCGCGAAGCTTTTGCACATCCTCGCTAAAGGCGAAGAGGTGGAACAATTAGGCGCAGGGGAAAAAGGCCTCTTCTATTTGTCGCCGACGCCATTTTACGGCGAAAGCGGCGGTCAAATCGGCGATACGGGAACCATTACCGGCGACGGATTTAAAATTCGCGTGGAAGATACCCAAAGAACGAAAACCGGCCACATCTACGCCGTGGGCACGGTGGAAGAAGGCATTGCCGCAGCGGGCAAAGTCGATGCCGCAGTGGACAACATACGAAGAGAAAAAATTCGCCGCAACCACTCCGTCACCCACTTGCTTCACAAAGCCTTGAAAGACCGACTGGGCGATCACGTCAATCAAGCCGGCTCCTATGTAGGACCCGACTTTATGCGCTTCGACTTCACCCACTACGAAGCCGTTTCGAAAGAAGATCTTCAAGCCATTGAAGAAGCGGTAAATGAGGAAATTTTCAAATCCCTGCCCGTCAAGACGGAAATTCTTTCCTACGACGAAGCGAAAAACGCAGGGGCTGTCGGCCTTTTTGAAGACAAATACGGCGATGAAGTGCGCGTCGTGTCCATGGGCGACTATTCCAAGGAACTTTGCGGCGGTACCCACGTGGATAACACGTCCCAAATCGGTTTATTTAAAATCCTTTCGGAAAACGGAATTTCCGCCGGGGTACGGCGCATGGAAACCGTCACCGGCCCCGCGGTATATCAATTGCTGAACCACTCCATGGCCATCAACAAAAAAATCGCCGGCCTCTTAAAGGCCACCGACGATGTGGTTATCGACAAATTGGTTCAACACCTGGATAAGGAAAAAGGACTGGAAAAAGAACTTACGAAGCTTCACGCCGACATGGCCAAGAGCAAAATGGCCGAAGAAGTGGGCGAAGTGGAATCCATCTCAGGCGTCAATGTGATCCGTGGTCACTTCACCGACGTGAGCGTGGAAGATTTAAGAAACATGGCTGAAAAACTTCGGGATAAGGAAAGCGCGCTGATCGTACTATCCACTGTATCGGAGGGAAAAGTAAACTTCGTCTGCGCCTCTCCCAAAGCCTTAATCGAAAAAGGCTTTAAAGCCGGCGACATCGTGCGCGAAGTGGCAAAAATTGCCGGCGGCGGCGGTGGCGGTCGTCCGGACATGGCCACGGCCGGTGCCAAAGATGCAAGCAAAGTCGAAGAGGCCATGGCGCGTGTAAAAGATATTGTAAATGCCATAGGAAACTAATGTCCCCTGATGGAATTTATGGTATAATACGCTTATGGAGGAGATTATATGGACAATAATCAGTTTGAGACGCATATATTCGAGAAAACCAATGGCGACAGCGAGAAGATTCGCACGGGAATAACCACTGTATTTCATGCGTTAGAAGACAAGGGATACGATCCCATCGATCAAATTATTGGCTATATATTATCCGGAGATCCCACCTATATAACCAGCCACCTAGACGCGCGCAGTATCATTCAATCCATTGAACGTGACGAACTTCTGTCAGAATTACTGACATTCTATTTAAAGGAAGATTAGAGATGGGCTTGGGCTCATCTCTATTCTATTTTTAGGAGCGATTTATGGCAGTTTTAGGAGAAACAGGGATCGAGGTGTCGCCGCTTTGCTACGGCTCGTTGACCTTTTCGAGGTTTCAGGCGAATTTACCCTTAAAAAAAGGCACGGAATTATTGGTTTATGCCAACGAAAAGGGTATCAACTTTATTGATACGGCAGAAATCTATGATAACTACGCCTACATCAACGGGGCGATAAAAGAACTCGGGCGAGAGGCATGGGTGATTACATCCAAGGCCTATTGTTACGATGAAAAAACGGCCGACGCCAGCGTAAAAAAAGCGCTGGAGGAATTGGGAACGGATTACCTTGATATATTCATGTTACACGAACAGGAGTCCCTCCTGACCCTAAGGGGCCACAAAGGCGCATTAAACCGCCTGGTGGAATTAAAACAGGCGGGCTTTATCCGTGCCATCGGCATTTCCACCCATTTCATCGGCTGCGTCAATGCCACGGCGCTTTTCCCCGAGATCGAAGTGATTCACCCCATTATCAATCGAAGAGGCGTGGGGATTCAAGACGGAACGCCGGAAGAAATGCTCAACGCCATAAGCGAGAGACACAAAAAAGGCATCGGCATCTATTCCATGAAAGCCTTGGGCGGCGGCCACTTAATCGCAGAAAACAGAGCGTCTTTAAAGTGGATTTCGTCCATCGACTGCATTGACTCGACCGCGATCGGCATGCAGTCCAAAGAAGAAATCGACTACAACGCGGATCTTTTTTTGCGTGGCAAGGAAAACGAAAAGGCATTGGAAGATGTTTCGAAAAAGAAACGGAAGTTAATTATCGGCGATTATTGCATTGGCTGCGGCAGTTGTGAAAGTCGCTGCAAACAAGATGCGATACATGTACAAGAAGGCCGCGCCGTGGTAAACGACAAGTGTATTTTATGCGGCTATTGTGCGACGGTATGTCCTGAATTTTGCATTAAAGTGATTTAAAATGAAACGATTATTGGGACTCGATATTGGTAACAAGACCATCGGTGTCAGCGTCTCCGATCCCTTAGGCATTACGGCTCAAGGGGTGACGACGATTATTCGGGCATCGAAGGCGGAAGATGTCGAAGCGCTGAAGGCGCTTATCGACAAGTACGACGTTGAAAAGTTGATCGTCGGATTACCGAAAAACATGAACAATACATTGGGTTTTCAAGCCAAAAGAACCATGAATTACGCCGATTATTTAAAAGAGGCCCTAGACATGGACATTGTTTACGTGGACGAACGACTCACCACATCCGGTGCCGAAGCGGTGCTGGTGCAAGGTGGCGTGCGCAGAGAAAACAGAAAAAAGCACGTGGACAAATTGGCGGCTGTATTGATTTTGCAAACATATTTGGATCAAATGTCCCTTTGATAAAGGGATTTCAGTGTGACTATCGGCGATCGGTGACAGTAAAAAATATAGGTGGTGCCCCATGGAAAATACATTTAAAGAATTCTTGCAAGGAAAAGGCTATAAGTTTACCAGACAGCGTCAAGTCGTAATGGAGGTTTTTGCTGAAAGAGAAGGCGAACACATGACGACGGAAGAAGTGTTTCAATACGCGGGAAAGAAAATGCCGGAAATCGGCATCGCCACGGTTTACCGTGCTGTGAGCTTGTTGGAATCCCTCGGTTTTTTAACCGCACTCACCTTTGAAGACGGCACGACCCGCTACGAACGCCGCATTGAAGATGAAAAGCATAAACATCACCACTTGGTTTGTAATATCTGCCACGAAATTACGGAAGTGAATGTAGACTTACTGGACGATTTAGAAGAAGAAATAGAAAAAACCGTGCATTTTCATATTACCGACCATAATTTAAAATTTTACGGTATCTGTGATAAGTGCAGTCGGAAACAAGAAGGAGAAGCCAATGAAGAATAAACAGAAACTTCGCATCATACCCCTGGGCGGGTTGCGCGAAGTTGGAAAGAACATGACTGTCATCGAATTTAAAGACGAGCTCATCGTCGTCGATTGCGGCATGACCTTTCCTGAAGATGACATGCCGGGCATCGACATCGTCATCCCGGACATTCAGTATTTAATTAAGAATAAACATAAAATCAAAGGGATCGTCATTACCCACGGCCACGAAGACCATATCGGAGCCGTGCCCTATGTATTAAAACAGATTAATGTACCGGTGTACGGAACCAAGCTGACTTTGGCGCTTTTGGAAAACAAACTGAAGGAACATCGCCTCCTGCGCTCGACGAAAATGGTAAACGTCAGCTACAAGCAGCCGGTAAAAATCGGCAAGTTTTTCGAAGTGGAATGGGTACAGGTCAATCACTCCATTCCCGATGCGGCGGCCTTGGCCATTACCACGCCGCTGGGCGTGTTGGTTCATTCCGGGGACTTTAAAGTGGACTTTACGCCGATCTCCGGCGATCCCATCGACTTAAATCGCCTGGCGGAAATCGGCAATCGCGGCGTTCTGGCCTTGTTTAGCGAATCCACCAATGTGCTCAGGGAAGGCTTTTCCATGAGCGAGCGAAAGGTCGGTGCCACCTTCGACCGCCTCTTTGCTTTGATGCGCAACAACCGCATCATTATTGCCACCTTCGCCTCCAATGTGTATCGGATCCAACAGATCATTACGGCGGCGGAGCGCTACAATCGCAAGGTGGTCTTAAGCGGCCGAAGCATGTTAAATGTCATGGGCATTGCGGAAAATCTGGGCTATTTAAAAGTGAAGCCCAATACCATTGTGGATATTAAGGACATGAATAAATACAATCCCCGCCAACTGGTGTTGATCACCACGGGGAGCCAGGGCGAACCCATGAGCGCCATGACCCGAATTTCCACCGGAGAGCACAAGCGCATTCAGCTTACCAAAGACGATGTGATTATTCTTTCCGCCCATCCGATTCCCGGAAACGAAAATGCGGTGAACACGGTCATCAACCGTCTTTTGGACAAAGGGGTCCGCGTTATTTACGAATCCCTGTCGGAAATTCACGTCTCCGGCCACGCTTATCAAGAAGAGCATAAATTGCTCATCAATCTTTTGAAGCCGAAGTTCTTTATTCCGGTACACGGGGAAGTGAAGCACTTGTTAAAACACGCGGAAGTGGCGCAAAAGATGGGCATTCCCAAAAACAATATCTTCATGATGGACAACGGCAATTGCCTGGAGATGACCAAGACCGAAGCCCGTCGCGTGAAAGATGTGGAAGCGGGGCAAGTGTTAATCGACGGTTTGGGCATCGGCGATGTGGGCAATGTCGTGCTTCGGGACAGAAAGCATCTCTCTGAAGACGGCTTAATCATTGCCATTATTGCCATGAACAAAAAAACCGGTCAAATGGTTTCGGGCCCGGACATTATTTCCAGAGGCTTCGTCTACGTTCGCGAATCCACAGATCTAATGAACGACGTACGGGACATGGTGACGAAATCAGTGGAAAATTGCAAGACGCAAAACATCAAGGACTGGTCTTCGATTAAATCGCAAATTCGCGACGATTTAAGAAACTTCATTTTCAAGAAGACGAGAAGAAACCCCATGATTCTGCCCATTATTATGGATGTTTAATAGCCGGTTTAACCGGCTTTTTTCTCATGCACGTAACAGAACCATTTATCGAAGCCTATTTGGCGGAGCTACTTCCGCCGCAGACCGGGTATCTAAAGGAATTACGCGCCTTTGCCGAAGCCGAGGGCGTGCCCATTGTGGATGTGCAGGTAGAAAACTTTTTGAATTTCTTCCTGCCCCTTCTGGGTGCAAAAAAGATACTAGAGCTTGGGACGGCAGTGGGCTATTCCGCCTCCATGATGGCGAAGGCATTGCCCGAGGCAGAAATCACCACGGTGGAGCTGGATCCGGACCGGGCCATTAACGCCCGCACCCATTTTCAAAATCAACAGTTGGAAGACAGGGTCCGCTTAATCGTCGGCGATGCCGAGGAATTTATTCAAACGGATGAAGGCAGCTACGATTTTATATTTATCGATGCGGCGAAAGGGCAGTATGAGATCTACCTGAAAGAAAGTCTGCGCCTCCTTTCAGAAGGCGGCGTCATCCTCATGGACAATGTCCTCTTTCACGGTATGCTCGCGTCGAAAAAATTATTTAAGCGCCGAAAAATTACCATCGTGAAGCGGCTGAAACGCCTCTTGCGTCGCGTTTTAAATGCACACGATTTATCGGCTACGGTGTTGCCTATCGGCGACGGATTGTTGTTAATAAGGAGATTGGATGGATAAGATAGAACTATTGGCACCGGCCGGGGATTTGGAGAAGTTAAAGACCGCCATCGACTATGGCGCCGATGCGGTTTACCTGGGGGGAGAAGCCTTCGGCCTGAGAAAGGCGTCGAAAAATTTTTCCATTGAAAAAATCAAAGAAGGCGTCGCCTATGCCCACGCCCGGGGCAGGAAAGTGCACGTCACCTTAAACATTATTCCTCACGACAAGGACTTCGACGGCTTGGACGAGTACCTTCACGCCTTGGAAGAAGCGAAGGTGGATGCGGTAATCGTCGCCGATCCCGGCATCTTTATGCGGGTGAAGAAGGCGTCTTCAATTCCCGTTCACATGAGCACCCAAGGGAGTTTGACCAATAGCGAGACCGTGCGTTTTTGGCGGGATTTAGGCGCCGAACGTGTGGTGCTCGCCAGAGAGCTCACCTTGGATGAGATTCGCGCCATTGAAAAGGATGTGGACGGGGTGGAAATCGAGACCTTCGTCCACGGCGCCATGTGCATGAGCTACAGCGGCCGCTGCCTCATGAGCAATTACATGACGGGAAGAGACGCCAACCAGGGCGACTGCGCCCAGCCGTGCCGCTATAAGTACCATCTCGTGGAAGAAAATCGCCCGGGGGAATACTTCCCCATTGAATCCACGGAGGAAGGCAGCTTTATTTTAAACTCCAAGGATCTTTGCATGATCGAACACATCGATGAATTAATCGAAGCGGGCATTCGGTCCTTAAAGATCGAAGGGCGGGTGAAAAGCGCCTACTACTTGGCTACGGTAATACGGGCCTATCGCATGGCCATCGACGCCTATTACGCAGATCCGAAAAATTATCGCTACGACCCCCGTTGGCTGGAAGAGATAAAAAAAGTGTCCCATCGAGATTTCACCACGGGCTTTTACTACGGGGAAGCCAAGGGGCCTGAAGGAATCAGCGATTCCGTGACCTACATCAAAGATTACGATTTTGTCGGCGTCGTCTTAGACTACGACCCCGAGACGAAACGGGCCACCATCGAGCAGCGCAACCGAATTTTTGTCGGCGACGAGGTGGAGGTTTTCGGGCCGGGGAAAGACTATTTCACCTGGACCATCGAGGACATGGTTGATCAGGCGGGCACGCCTCTGGAGGTAGCCAACAAGGCGCGGCAGGTATTTACGGCAGCCATTCCCCGCCCGGTGGAAGCGAAGGATATGATTCGAAAGAAGGTAGAGGATTGAAACCCATCTTAATCGGCATTTGCGGCGGATCGGGAAGCGGCAAGAGCACCGTCACCGAACAATTGTTGGAAAACACCGGCGATGCCCGTTGCACCGTGATACGTCAGGACAATTACTACAAAGATCAAAGCCATTTATCGCCCGAAGCGCGGGTGAAGACCAATTACGACCACCCCTTTGCTTTTGACAACGAGCTGTTTATCGACCATTTAAAGGCATTAAAGGCGGGCAAAAGCGTGGAGATGCCGGAGTATGATTTCTCCGTTCACAACAGAAAAAAGGAGACGATTCGCCTGGAGCCCAAGGAGATTGTTCTCATCGAAGGGATTCTGCTCTTCTCCGAACCGCGGGTCTTGGATCTTTTGGACATGAAAATTTTTGTCGATACGGACAGCGACGTGCGCATTCTCCGCCGCATCAAGCGGGACATGAAAGAACGCGCCCGCAGCTTGGATTCGGTCATCGATCAGTACATGGCCACGGTGCGCCCGGCTCATTTGCAATTTGTCGAGCCCTCGAAACGCTACGCCGACATCATCGTGCCGGAAGGGGGCCACAATAAAGTGGCGGTGGATTTGATTCAAACGAAGCTAAATCATATTTTGGCTGAAATAGAAAAAGCTTGACACATCTTGTAAAATTTGATAGACTAGTCGAGCATGAAGAAGAAGTCCGCTTCTCACCTTACGACAATGGTTTTAAGGTTTTGTTCCAATTATTTGGCGGGTCTTTGTGTACCCGCTTTTTTTGTTGCCTATGGAGGTGTTTGGTCATTAAAGAAATTCAAATCAATGGAGAAATTCGCGCGAAAGAAGTGCGCTTAATTGATCCGAAAGGTGAACAGTTAGGTGTTGTATCCATTGAAAAAGCAAGAGCCATTGCTGACGAATTTAAATTGGATCTCGTCAATATTGCGCCGAAGGCGAAGCCGCCGGTCTGTCGCATCCTTGACTACGGAAAGTATCGTTATGATATGATGAAGAAAGAAAAGGAAGCGAAAAAGAAACAAAAGACGATTACGGTAAAAGAACTTCGTTTGACGCCGAAGATCGAGACCCACGATTTAAACACCAAGGCCAATAAAGCCAAGGATTTCTTAAAAGACGGCAACCGCTTAAAAGTCGCCGTACGTTTCCGCGGCAGAGAAATGGGTCATACCGAAATCGGTCGCGAAGTCTTGGATGAATTTACGGAACTTGTCTCGGAATACGGGGAAGTAGACAAAAAACCGAAGATGGAAGGCAGAAACATGGTCATGTTTTTCCGCTCGAAATCGGAGAATAAGTAGGAGGAATACAATGGGTAAAATGAAAACGCACAGAGGTTCCGCCAAGCGTTTCACTAGAACGGGAACCGGCAAATTAAGAAGATTCAAAGCCTACAAAGGTCACTTAACAGGCAAGAAGACAGCAAAGAGAACGCGGAATCTGCGTAAAGGTTCGTTGGTTTCCACGGCCGATGTTCGTCGCATCGACAACATGATTCCGTAATCGGGGAGGTAAGACATGGCTAGAGTAAAAAGAGGCGTCAACGCAAAGCGTCGTCATAAAAAGGTATTAAAACAAGCGAAGGGCTACTTCGGAGCGAAATCGAAATTATTCCGCGTAGCAAATCAAGCGGTAATGCGCTCCATGAGCTATTCCTTTGCCGGCAGAAAGCAAAGAAAGAGAGATTTCCGTAAACTTTGGATTACGAGAATCAACGCTGCCGCACGTTTGAATGGCATGAGCTACAGCCGCTTTATCAGTGGATTAAAAAAAGCCAATGTAGACATTAACCGCAAGGTTCTTTCCGAACTGGCTATTCACGACCCGGATGCATTTGCACAACTCGTTCAAGTAGCTAAGGGAGAATAAGTGCTACACCCCATGGGGATACTCCCTGTGGGGTGTATTTTATTTTAGGAGTAGAGCGTGAAATTACGGAATCGTCTTCAGAAAAAAATTTCCCATAACCCGTCTTTTGTCTTGGCCATTTCCTTTTTGGTTTTAATTTCAATCGGCACATTGCTTTTAATGCTCCCGCAAGCCTCGGCGGATCACACATCGGCGGGATTTGTCGATGCCTTGTTCACCGCCACCTCGGCTTCTTGCGTCACCGGACTCATCGTGCGCAACACCGCCGCCGGCTGGACGATCTTTGGGAAATGCATTATCCTCGGATTAATTCAAATCGGCGGTTTAGGCACCATGACCATGCTGATGTGGATTTCAATTTTTACCGGTCAGCGCATTTCATTAACGGGGCGGCTGTTTATAAGAGAGCAGCTCAATGCCGACAGCTTAACGGGTTTGGTGCGTTTGTTAATATTTGCCACCCTCTTGACCTTGGCCATCGAAGGAGTGGGGGCGTTGGTGCTCTCTTTTCATCTTGTGCCACTTTACGGCATGAAAAAAGGCATCGCTTTTTCGGTTTTTCACTCGGTGAGCGCCTTTTGTAACGCCGGTTTCGACCTGTTCGGTGATTCCCTCGTGCCCTATCAAGGGGATTTCTTGATCACCCTCACCATCGCCGCCTTGATTATTTTAGGGGGATTGGGCTTTGTCGTGTACGCGGATCTTTGGCGCTACCGAAGGCGCCGCCGCTTGAGTCCTCATACGAAATTGGTCATCGTCACTACGATCGCCTTATTAATTGCCGGGACGATGATGGTCTCGGTATTCGAGTGGAACAATCCCCTCACCTTGGCATCCATGCCCTTACACGAAAAGCTCTTGGCTTCATTTTTTCAGTCCACGACATTTCGTACGGCGGGATTTAATTCCTTAGACATGGGCGCCACCACCGACCCCACCGCCTTCGGCAGTTGCCTCTTAATGTTTATCGGCGGTTCCCCGGGCTCCACGGCCGGCGGATTAAAGACCACCACCTTCGCCGTCGTCTTGGCGGCCACATGGGCCAGTCTTCGCGGCAGCGACGATACGGAAATGTTTCATCGCCGCGTGGGAAAAGACATTGTACGAAAGGCCTACTCCCTCTTCGTCATCGGGGTGGCTTTGGTCTTTACCGTCGCCTCCGCCGTCGTCATGTTTGAGGCGGGAAATGTAAAGTTTTTGGACGCCTTATTCGAAACTTTTTCCGCCTTCGGCACCGTCGGCGTCACCCGTGGCATTACCATGATGCTGAAGAATTCGTCTAAATTAATTCTCGCTTTTACCATGTATTTGGGACGAATCGGTCCGACCACCTTTGCCATGGGGTTGTTTCACAAAGAACACAAGCGCAAATTCCGCTATGCGGAAGGAAAATTTATCGTGGGATAGGAGAGAGGTATGGTTAAAAGTTTTATTATCTTTGGCCTCGGTCGATTAGGTTCCACCGTGGCAAAGACCTTATATCATATGCACAACGACGTTTTGGCGGTGGACATGAATCCCGAGCGGGTGAAGTACGTGTCGGAGGATGTGACCACGGCCATTCAGGCCGATTTAATGGATGAAGATGTCTTCGACGATTTGGGCCTGAGCAATTTCGATTGCGCCGTCATCGCCATCGGCAGCAGCTTGGATTCCGCCATTATGGCCACCATCGCCTGTGTGGAAGCGGGGGTTCCTTTAATCGTCGCCAAGGCGCCGACGAAGCGTTACGGCCATATTTTAAAACGCTTGGGGGCCCACACGATAATCTATCCGGAAATCGACATGGGTATACGTCTCGCCAAGCAACTGACGGACAACGGCATTACCGATTACTTTGAACTTTCCGACGACTACGGCATTATTGAATACGAAGTGTCGGAGAAATGGATAGGAAAGAGCATTCGCGATCTCCAACTCCGCCGAGACTTTCACGTCAATGTCATCGCCATTCGTCGGAGCAAAGACCTGATCGTCCGCCGTGTCGCCGAAGAAGAATTGCAGCGCAATGACATCATTATTTTCTTCGGCAGCGACGACGATTTAAAGCAGCTTCAACACGAGTAATGCGATGAAGACCATTGATTCAAAAGATAATCGCCGCCTAAAGTCGTGGAAAAAGTTGAAGGACAAAAAGTACCGCAATGCATCCAATGCCCTCTTAGTGGAAGGCGCCGTGGTCATTGAAGAGGTACTGGCCGAAGGTTTTGTTAAGGAGCTTATCGTGGATAAAGACAAGCTCAATGAGCACCGCGATCTTATCGAGGGCGCAGCGGTGGAAACCACCGTGCTGGATCACCGCTTGTTTAAGGAGCTGGCATCCACGGAGAGCAACCAGGGCATCATCGCCCTTTGCCGCAGTTTTTTAGTGGAGGCGAAAAGCTTGCCGAAAGCGGGCCGCTTCCTCTATACAGACGGCATCCAAGATCCGGGAAACTTAGGCGGCATGATTCGATCCGCCGAAGCCTTCCACTTCGACGGGGTGCTTATCGGGCCCGGAACAGTGGATCCCACCAACGACAAGTGCATTCGCGCTTCCATGGCCTCGGCATTTCGCTTGCCCGTGGCCTATGTGTCAGACGAAGAGCTATTGGTCTATAAGGAGCATTGCCGCTTTGTGGCCCTGGATATTCGCGGCGAGGGCATGACCATTGACGGGGAAAACAAAGATATCGTCTTGCTCGTGGGCAACGAGGCCCATGGTTTGCGGGAAGACATATTGAATGAAGTGGATCTGCGCTTGCGGATTCCCATGAAAGAAACCATCGATTCATTAAACGCCAACGTGGCCGCATCCATCGCCATGTTTGTAATAGAAGGAGGAGGAGGACAATGACACAGATCGTACAACCGTCCACATTGCCGGGCTTTATGGAACTTCTGCCCAAAGACCAATTGGTTTTTAATCGAATGAAGGACATCATTCGAAAAAATTACGAAGAAAAGGGATTTTTGCCCATCGACACGCCGGTTTTGGAAAAAGAGGAAGTCCTCTTAGCCAAAGGCGGCGGCGAAACGGAAAAGCAAGTCTATGCCTTTAAAAAAGGCTCCACAGACATCGCCATGCGCTTCGACCTTACCGTGCCCCTGGCGCGCTATGTGGCCCAACACTACAGCGATTTAAGCTTCCCCTTCCGCCGCTACCACATCGGCAAAGTTTATCGCGGCGAGCGGGCACAAAAGGGCCGCTTCCGTGAATTTTACCAATGCGATATCGACATCATCGGAAACGGCTCCCTGTCTTTGTTCAACGACGGCGAAATCCCTTCGATTATCGCAAAGACCTTCCAAGACTTGGGCTTTGAGGCATTCACCATCCACATGAACAACCGCCGCATCTTAAACGGCTTTTACCGAGCCCTGGGCGTCAGCGACTCCCAAGAAGTGCTTCGCATCGTGGACAAGGTGGATAAAATCGGCGTGGAATCGGTGAAAGAAGAGCTTTCAAAAATCGGACTGGCCGACGATGCCGTTGAAAAAATCGCCGAATTCATCAATATTTCCGGCACCACCGACGAAGTGTTCGCGGCCCTCGACGCCATGGCCATCGACGACGAGGAATTTAAAACCGGCGTCAGCGAATTAAAAGAAGTCTTTTCCATCGCACGCACATTAGGCGTGTCGGATAAGCACATGATTCCCGACATGAAAATCGCTCGCGGCCTGGATTACTACACAGGTACCGTCTACGAAACCATTTTAGACAACTACCCTGCCATCGGCTCTGTCTGCAGCGGCGGCCGTTACGACAATTTGGCGGGCCACTACACCAAGCAAAAACTGCCCGGCGTCGGCATTTCCATTGGCCTGTCTCGCCTCTATTACCAATTAAACGAAGCGGGGCTCTTAAAAAGCTACGACGATGCAGCTTCAGCCTGCTTGATTATTCCCTTCGACGAGACGAAAGAAGAAGGCTTGCGCCTGTTAAAGACCTTGAGAGATGAAGGCATCCGGTGCATCTTCTACGGCGAATCGGGAAAAATCGGCAAGAAATTTAAATACGCCGATCACCTGAATGTGGCCTATGCCATCGTCCTCGGTCAGGCGGAAGTAGAAAGCAACATGCCCAAGCTCCGCAACATGAAAACAGGGGAAGAAGTGGACATGAGCCCGGAAGAAATAATCAAATTTTTAAAGCGTGAGGTATAATGCAGAAACACAGTTGCAAAAGCAACAGGGATCTGCTATACTTCTTACCATGAATGAAGGGACGAGTACACAAAGCCTTAGCGAAAGAGGATGGTGAAAGCTCTTAATTTTGTGGAAAACCAACCCGGACGTCTGCCTTAATCGGCAGCGCTTAACAGGCGTTACATGTTTTGAGAAGTAATGAAGGTGGAACCACGGTACCGATCGTCCTTTTGGGACGGTCGGTTTTTTTAATTGAGGTGAATGATGTTTAAAGTAAGTTATCCGGACGGAAGTTCAAGAGAATACGAATCGAAGAAATCGGTCAAAGAATTAATTGCCGATATTTCCCAAGGCTTGGAACGAGCCAGCGTCGGCTGTGTTTATAATGGCGTTATTTTAGGAAAACACGATTTTGTCGACGAAGACGGCGCCATTAAAGTCGTTAAATTCGAAGACGAAGAAGGCAAACAAATCTTCTGGCACTCCACGGCCCACTTAATGGCCTGTGCCATCAAGCGGTTGTGGCCCAACACGAAATTTGCCATCGGCCCTTCCATTGAAAACGGCTTCTACTACGACATCGACTTAGATGAACAATTGAGCACCGACGATTTGGAAAAAATCGAAAAGGAAATGAAGGCCATCGTAAAAGAAGGCCCGGTCTTTGAAAGAAAAGTCCTTCCCAAAGCCGAAGCGGAAGAACTCTTCAAAGATGAACCCTACAAAATCGAGCTCATCGAAGATCTGCCTGCCGATGAAGAAATTGCCATTTATACTTTAGGCGATTATGTGGATTTGTGCCGCGGACCCCATTTGGAAAATGTAAAAGACATTAAGGCCGTGAAGCTCACGTCCATCGCTGGCGCTTACTGGCGTGGCGACGAAAAGAACAAGATGCTGCAGAGAATCTACGGCATTTCCTTCCCGAAACAAAAAGAATTAGACGAATACATGGAACGCTTAGAAGAAGCCAAGCGCCGCGACCACAGAAAGATCGGCCGCGAACTGGATCTGTTCAGCTTCCGCGAAGAAGGCCCCGGCTTCCCCTTCTTCCATCCCAAGGGAATGTTGGTTCGAAACGAATTGGAACGCTTCTGGCGCGACCTGCAAATTGAAAGAGGCTACGGCGAAATTAAGACGCCTATGATCTTAAACGAAGACTTGTGGCACCGCTCCGGTCACTGGGATCACTACCGCGACAATATGTACTTCACCAAAATCGACGGCGAAGACTACGCCATTAAGCCCATGAACTGCCCGGGATCCATTTTGGTTTACGAACAATCCATGCACTCCTACAGAGACTTCCCCATTAAGCTCATGGAATTCGGCCAAGTTCACCGCCACGAACTTTCCGGCGCCCTGCACGGCCTGTTCAGAGTCCGTACCTTTACCCAAGACGACGCCCACGTCTTTATGCTTCCTTCGCAAATCCAAGAAGAAGTCATTAAGCTTATCGACTTAGCCGATGAACTTTACAATACCTTCGGATTCGACTACACCGTCGAACTCTCTACCCGTCCCGAAGACAGCATGGGTACCGATGAACAATGGGATATGGCCATTGACGCCTTGAGAAAAGCCCTGGACAGCAAGGAAATGGACTACGAAATCAACGAAGGCGACGGCGCATTCTACGGTCCGAAGATCGACTTCCACCTGCGCGATGCCATCGGTCGTACCTGGCAATGCGGAACCATTCAATTGGATTTCCAAATGCCCCAAAGCTTTGAATTAACCTATATCGACGAAAACGGTGAAAAACAACAACCGGTTATGAGTCACCGCGCCCTCATGGGCTCCATGGAACGCTTCTTCGGTATTTTGGTCGAACACTTTGCCGGTAAATTCCCCCTGTGGCTCGCACCGGTCCAAGTTAAAGTGCTTCCCATCAGTGAAAAATTCGAAGATTACGCCCTGAAGGTGACCAAAGAATTTTCCGATGCAGGTATTCGCGTCGAATACGACGAACGCAATGAAAAGATCGGCAAGAAGATTCGCGACGCACAAATGGAACGAGTCAACTACATGGTCATCGTCGGTGAAAAAGAAGCGGAAAGCGGCAAGATCTCTGTTCGCGACCGCGACGGCAATGAACGCAGCGATGTAGAATTCGCCGATTTCCTCAGCGAATTGAAAGAAGAAATCGAAAGCAAGAAAATTGACTAAAATCTTTGCCTTCGGCGACTCCTATGTGGCGGGCTACGGCGTCGATTTCGATCAATGCTGGGTCAGTCGGCTGGCGAAGATGCTGGATAAGCCCATTGCCAACTTAGGCATGAACGGCGCCTGGATCACAGAGCTTTCTCAAATGCCTCCCGTGCTCCATGAAGGCGATGTGCTGTTGGTTTTAGGCGGCGCTAACGATCTCCTCGGAGAAGGAACCGTCCCGCAGGTCATAGGGGCTTACGAAAAACTCGAGGCCTACGCCCGCGGGCGAAACGCCAAAGCGGTGATTATCCTGCCTCCGACCCCTGAAATCGTAGACGACGATCTCTTTGTGGGAATGAACATGATCGTGTCACTCCAAGAGAAGATGAAAGAGCTGAATCAAAAGGCCCAAGGCCTTCACTTGGATTCGGTTATTCCGAAGGATCCGGCCCTTTACATCGACGGCATTCATCTCATGCCCGAGGGCCACGAAATGATCGCCCGCGCCGTATATGATTACGGAAAAGCCAATGCTGTTTTTTAAAAGGAGAGCTTGCATCTAGTGCAGGCTCTTTTTATTGTTTTTCACGGAAATTCCATCGACAGGCACGAGGCCCTTTGATACAATAATCGGAAGAGGTGATGGTGTGAATTTTGACTTTTTTTCTTCTCGCAAAGGGGACATTCCCGAGCGAAACAGCGAGATGAAGCCATACATTAAAAATGTAATCAATCGAATAAAAGAAGGAAACTTTTCTAAAAAAGAACAGGCGGCTTTAGCGGCGGTGCTGATTTTGGCGGCATCGGGTACCGGCTACGGCGCCTTTGTTCACGCGCCCATGGCGCAACAGGAAGCCCTGAAAGCGGCACTCAATTCCATGCCTTCTGTGGCGCACGCCCAAGAAGGCGACGGTGCAGCCTTTGCCAACGAAAAAACCACATTAAAAGAAACGGATGTGGAACAGGCCGTGGCCAACGACGTGGCCTCGGATCCCAATGTGGAGATTACCAGCGAAGAAGTGGTGCCCGACGGCGAAAATGCCGGACTCATGAATTTGGTGGTCGAACACAGCGGATCCACCGATGCCTTGAGTCAGTATTTAGAAACCCTGCAAGGCGTCTCCTATAAATTAAACATCGATTCCATTAGCTACAATAAAGATCCGTCCAATGTGGAATCGACGACCATTCGCCTGTCCATTCCCTACGACATTGTGGACAATTCCTTGGCATCGAAGACATTCAATACCCCGGCACCGGAAGCGACGGCCCCTGCGGCACCGGACACGACGGCGACGCCGGGAAGCGGCAGCACCTTTACGCCGCCGCCGAGCACATCGAGCTCGAGCCACAGCGCATCGTCGAGCTCATCCACTTGGCGGCCCGTCTATCCCTCCACATCGAGAACCACCACGACGCCTGCTGCCACAAAGCCCGCAACCTCGACGCCGGCACCGAATCCCGTGCCTCAACCGAAGCCCGCGGCGCAGGCAAAACCGCAAGTGAAGCCTCAATCGGATACGCCGCCGAAGACGAAAGATACCGTCAACTTGGCACCGGCCGTTACCCGGTATTCCGTCTTCGATTGTCTCTTGTCGGCCACCACGGATGACGGCCTGCCCGTCGTGCTGGAACCGCAAACGGGAAAAGACGTAGACAAGCTCTATCAAGCCTCGCAAATGAAATTTGATACGCCGAAACGAGAAGGCGCACAGCCCATTGCCCGCGTAATCGCCATGGATACGGGAGGATTCTATCTGCCGAAAAACGGCTATGAATTCAGCATCGATGTGGCGGCAGGGGCAAAGACAGAAGGCAATTTCAGCCTGATCCTGGCCGATCTCGAAGGCAACAGCAAGGAAGTATTACCCCTTCGAAAAGAAGATATGGGCGACGGATTCTTCCGAATTTTCTTCCCCTTAAACGGCATGGACGGCACGATTCGCGCCACGCAAATCCGCTACAGCTTTGTCGATCCGGGATCGGTGAATGAATCGATGGCCATTCGAAACGTTCAAATACTCTCCCATGAAAACTAAATGTAAAGCCATGACCCTTGTGGAGCTGATTTGCGTCATCGCCATTGTGGCGGTTCTCATCACCATCGGGGTCATGGGCATGAAAGGCGTTCGGCGATTTAAAGCTGAACGCCAAATTCATACCATGGCGGGGGAATTGAGCGATCTGAGAAAGCGCGCCATGATGACGCGCAAACAGATGCGCATGAACATTCGCGACGACAGCTACGCGATAATATGCGACGAAAAGGAAAAAGTCATCTCCTACGAAAAAGACCTGGAGCTTGTTGATATGAATACGGCACAAAAGCACCGAGATTTCGCCTTTAGCCCCTCGGGCAGGCCTTCCAACAGCGGAACCGCCACATTTCGCGTCGGGAAAAATACCTTTCATCTCATCGTGGCCCCGGTGAGCGGACGCATACGAATGGAACGAGTCAATGAAGAAAACTAGCTTTACCTTATTAGAAGTCATGGTGGCCGCAGCCATCATCGGGCTGATTACCATTATGCTCAGCGCCTTTTTAGGAGGCAGCTTCAAACAATTAAACGAACAGGACACGAAACGAGACAGGATGAATCGTAGCGTCAATACCATGGAATCCTACATGGCTTACGCCGATGAAGCTGAAGCGGGAATCCGCGTGCGCATTACGGACTACGACAAAGCCACGGAGAGAGTGGAGGTGCTTGATGAAAAGACGGGGCAGAGCCTTTTGGTATCCCTCCGACCGAAAAAAAGCCTTTACACTCCTTGAGCTCTTGCTGGCATTGGCCATCGGCGCCGTCCTTATTGCTCTGTTGGGTCAAATCCTATTCAGCGGGCTTCGCGGCGCGGCCGGCTTCACCGAGCGTGTGAATCGCGACAACGACGTGACCTTTGCTTTAAACAGCATGGTGGATGAGCTGCAAGGCGCCGATGCCGTCTACCGCGTGCAAGAGAACGCCGTTCAATTCTACGTTCGTGAAAAAGGGGAAGAGGGTCATAAAGTCGTGACTTACATGTTTGAGGGCGATATACTGTCGCGATACGCCTATCACAGCCACATAAAATACGAAAAAAAGCGATTGGGCCTGACAGATGGCATTCGAACCCTTCTCTTGAAGCATGTGGATCAAATGACCTTCGAGAAAAAGGGTGACCTCTTAGAGATCCGCCTGCGTGCGGGGAAAGAAACGAAGCGAACCGTCGCCTTGCGAGGGGCCTATGACTAGGCGCCGCGGGTCCATCGCCTTAATGGCGATATTTATCTTTGCCATCATCAGCCTCCTGTCTTTGGTGATTTTTTCGCGCATCGAAGACAATCTATTGTTGATTCGCACGGAAAAAGATGAAAAGCAAGCTTCCTACTACGCCGAGTCCTTGGCCTATTTGGCCAATGAAGGGATCAACAAAGAGCTGATCGCTCGCGTCGTACAGGACGGAACCACGGAGCAATTGCCCGCAGTGTCCATGGACGATGTGGAAGACAAAAAGCCGTTGCTGCTGCCCGTCATGGAAAAGGGAACCTACACCGCACTCAAACTTGAAACGGCCTGCACCTACAAAGGCATCAGCGGAAAAGCGACCCTTAAATTCAACGGGGTGAACCCTCTTTTCAATCAACAAGACGGCGTGCTCAGCGTAGAAGAGATGAAAGACGCCGACGTCTACGACAACTGGCAGTCCCTGCTTGAAGAAAATTTTATAAAACCATCGAAAGACGGAACGCGCCTGCTCCATACCGAAGGCCCGCTCCATTTGAAACAAAAAGACGGCCGCATCCTTCAAGTCGCGCCGGACGGGACAGAAAGCCCCTTTCTCGACAACATGAGGAATCTGCGGTGGGAGATGGCAGGGACCCTTGAAACAGAAAGCCCTCTGGAGATGGTCGGCGTCCTATGGTTAAAAAAAGGCGCCTCCGTGAAAGGCAACATCCATCTAAGCGGCGTGTTAATCCGAGAGCCCGGTTCGGCGGTAGAGGGACAAATCATCGTAGACGGCCTTCTCATAGGGGAGAAGAACGGGCCGATAAAAGCAAACTTTCAGCCCCGGCCCGCGGAATTACACTTCTGTTTTTTCGACGATTTCATTAAACCGAGCGGCTACCGTTTAAAAAAGCTTTACTAAGGCGGCAGCTCACATCTTGTGGGTTATTTTTCAATTTGATATAATAAATAGGCAGTACAATTAAGGAGGAAATTATGATCTCAGCTGGTGATTTTAGAAAAGGTGTAACTTTTGTTAAAGACGGAGACGTCTACCAAGTCGTGGATTTTCAACACGTTAAACCGGGAAAAGGTGCGGCCTTCGTTCGTGCTAAAATTCGTTCGGTTTTAAACGGCGGTGCGAAGGAAACCACCTTCAACCCCTCGGAAAAGTTTGAAAGTGCCGTTATCGAAACGAAGCAAATGCAATACTTGTATTCCGACGGCGAACTTTACTACTTTATGGACACCGAATCTTACGAACAAATGCCCATCGAAAAGGAATTCGTGGAAAACGCATTAAACTTCATGCGTGAAAACGACATGGCGACGATTCAAATCTATCAAAACAAGCCTTTCAACGTCACCCCGGAAAACTTTGTCGAGTTAGAAGTAACGGAAACCGAGCCCGGCGTAAAGGGCGACACCACTTCCGGCGCGACAAAACCCGCTACCGTTGAGACAGGTTTCACCCTACTTGTGCCCTTGTTTGTCGATCGGGGAGATATTATTCGCATAGACACACGTTCCGGCGAATACATGTCCAGAGTGTAGCCAAGGAGGCAACCATGAAAAACATTTTGCAACGCATCGCTTACGTTCAAGGTTTAGCAGATGGATTGGGACTGGAAGAATCGTCGAAAGAAGGCCAAATTTTACTGGAACTCGTCGACGTGGTCGCGGAATTGGCAGAAGTCGTCGATGAAAAATTCGAAGACATGGAAAGCTATGTCGATGTCGTAGAAGAAGACTTAGCTGAATTGGAAGACTATGTTTACGAAGACGACGATTTTGACGATTACGACGATTTCGATTTGGACGATTACGACTTCTTCGATACCTATCCGGAAACATCCGAGGAAGCATTCGAAGACATTGAAGTATCCGAAGACGAAGCTGAATAAAAATGA
>NZ_JBBKBU010000022.1:0-41344 GCF_037892835.1 Peptoniphilus sp. HCN-40583 | reverse complement strand
TTTCTTTATCTCCTTCGTAAAAGTTAGCGTTATTGTTTGCTCAATTCCATCTGCAGTTTCTGCCAGTAATTCTACAGTGCCCGGCTTTTTCCCATAAACACGACCATCTGGAAGTAGCCTTGCAATCTTTCTCTTTGTACTTGCCTTCGACCCGTAGCTAAAGATTAGATTTTGATTTGTCGCTGTTTGAGGGGTAAAAGTGCCTACAATTTTAAACGGTTCATTTAAAGCGTGTTCTGTTTTTCCATCCAGAGTACCCAACTGAAGTTTTTCTATGGGGGTATATTCGCCTGACGGATTGGCTACAACTTTAATTTTACTGTATCCGGTCTCCGTGTCATTAAAGTTTTCATCGCGCCGATTACGGTAAACGACATATCCGAACATGGACTCTCCTACTTTTTTAGCGTAAACTGTTCCGTCCGGTAAAATTGCAATGTTCTCATCATATGGCTTTGTTGCGTACGACGCTTGCGTATAGAATGTTTCGATATCTGTTAATGGATCGACAACATAATCTGATGGATCTGCCTTAAATTTAAGTTTTACTGAAGTTCCCACCGGAATTTCGTAGGTTTCTTGTTCCGGCATAATGGATTTGATCGCCGGTAATGCCGAACGTACTGTTATTTCAATATAATCAGCAAATCCCTCCTCATTCAACACTGTGACAAGGGTCTTCCCCGGCTTTTTCCCTTTAATTACTAGTTTGTTTCCTTCCAATTGGGCGTCGATAATCTCCTTATTAAAATCTAATTTAAGGTTTTCAAACTCCGCTCCTTTTATGGAGGTATTCAAAGAATAACTCGTCGATTGACCTACAGCAATCACATTTGATTGATTATTATTACGCCATATTTCCACATCTGTCGCTTTGGGTGCCACGATCTCTAATTGACACTCTGCGGTCAAACCATTTTTGCTCGTCGCTACAACGGTGATTTTTCCCGCCTTTGGATAGTATCCGCTCTTCGCTACAACAGTTGCTTCAAAATCTCCTCTCTTGTCATAAGGAATACTTGCTTTTCCTACGCTTCCACTTTTAATTTTCCAGCTTTGAATGACATCTCCTGTCCCATCTGGTGTGAAAATGGCTTTAATCTTTGCTTCTTCCCCAAATGTTATAGTCTTTTTATCCGACTCAAGGGTTAATTTCTTTTCTACAGGTTTTTCGCTATCGCCCACTGTAATGTGACATGTTGCGGACGTTCCGTTTGCTAGTGACGCTTTAATCGTCGCCTTCCCTTTGCTTTCAGCATACACTTGCCCTTGTCGGTCCACACGAACGATTCCTTCCGGCTCTACTTCCCATTGCATTGCTTTCAATACGTTGCTCGATATTTGAGGGCTAAACTCCAATTGTTTTTGTTCGTATTGTTGCATGCTTAGCTCTGCTTCCTTAAAAGCGAGAGTTTTTGGGTAGATCGTTTCGTCAACAATAGCATAAATCGACGACGCAAAATCTTTGATTGCCACATTAAACAGCATTTGTCCATCATGCTCAATCGGCTTAACCGCTGTGTCATCAAAACTTCCTTGATCCGTTTTCCGCAATAGTTTTACGGTTTTCACATCAAACTGATCATTGACAGGGATCTGGAGCATACCTTTTTCCAGTTTTCCTCCGTTTAACGAAATTTGGAAAATTTGGGCATGGTCGTAGTTATCTATCTTATTGTTCTTTTTAACCACATTTAACGTTATCTTAGGATCCATTTCGCCGCTAACCGCAATGCCGGTTGCCGCATCTTTTATAATCCTCTCATGTTTTTGAGATAAAAGCTCTTTCAAGTGTTCCGGACTATTATATTCGATGTATCGAATACCTTTTTCTATGGCAAACTGTTTACCTGGCGACGCTTTAAAAGGCGTGTCAGCCGGAACATATAAGGTGACATTTTTATTTACTTTTTCCAACGCATAGTCCGATCCAAACTTTACAAAAGTGGTAGGTACTACAATGCGTTCCAAACTCGACATACCATCAAAGGCAGCCGGTTCCGACTGCAAAAAGCCTTCCGGAAGGTCCAAATGCGTCATCGCACTGCAATCTCTTAGGGCATAAAGTTCCAGGTATTTAAAATCTTCCGGCCATTTTATGTCCTGCAATGCTACACATTTTTCAAAGAAACATTGCCCGATACTCTCTGCCTTGGCATTGATGGTAACACTTTTTAAATCCTTACATTTCTTGAACATGGAATCCCCAAGGATTTCAACCGTTTTCGGAATCGTACAATCAACCAGTCCACTCTCTGCAAAAGAAGCAGTGCCCAATTCTTTAAGATTGCGGCTAATGGTGATGTGCTTTAATGCTTCCGCACCTTCAAGAGCGCCCGGCCATGTTTTTGTCACCTTATGTCCTTGAACAGACTCGGGAATCGTATAGTCCGGTCCTTTACCGCTGGGGTAAATTTGCAGGCAATAGGTATTATCTTCAACGTCTCGGTTTTTAGCAAAAATAACGCCATCTTGCTCAATATATTTATTATCTTCTACAGGTCCTGCCAGTTTAACTTCTTTTATTGCCGTACTTCCCTTAGTAATATTCCCTGTAATCTCTTTTACATGTTTCGGTAAGACGAGCGTTTTCAGTTTTGGACATCTGGCAAAGGCATCTAATCGAATGGTCAATTGGGTACCACCCGGTTCAAAGGTCACCTTTTCCAAATTGGGCATATTCTCAAACGCTTCATAACCAATCGTTGTAACACTGGCAGGTATTGTTATTTCTGTAATCTCTTTATTACCTTTTAAGGCTTCCGACTTAATGCTTGTTACACTACTTGGAATTTCTACTTTCCCGCCGGGTCCATGGTAACCTGTTAATAAGCCATCCTTAATTAGGCAATATCTATCACTTGCATTTTTTCCTTCTACGGTTACATGGCAAGACGCCTTTAAACCGTTCGATGTTTTTGCCACAATTGTCGCCGTTCCGGGACGTTTGGCGTACAAGCTTCCTTGCTGATCTATCATTGCAATAGAAGAATTATCAGACTCCCATGTTACTTTTTTATAACTAACATTGTCAGGCGTGAAAATAGCTTGTAATTGTTGAGATTCTCCTGCTTTAATAACGAGCTCCTTCGGCTCTAATTCTAAGCTCGATGCCATAATGGAATGGTCTACTATTCCATAAATGCCCGTATTGTTTTGTGGCAAGAGCAATTCATTCGTTTCAGCAGCTAATGACGATGGCAACAATATGGCCTCATCTCCCGAAAGATCATAAACAGCCGTTGTTTTTCCGTCATAATAATCCTTTAAGGATATTGCCAATGATGTTTTCGACGATGATGAAGTGCCTTTGGGAATGAGCCCTATATTCAGAACCTTTTTATTTCCCACATTGGGGTCCTTTATCTTAGATAGCAACTGATCGCTTTTTTCTTCTACTACACTGAGATTGGTTCCTATTGGAAATTTACCCTTTAAGGACACACCATATTGATCATTCCGCAAAACCATATCTAAATCGCCAACATCTGCAGGTGATACTAACTTTTTCAGGCGATACCTACGCGCCTTAAGGTCTTTAACAAGTTCATTCTTTTCCAGCCATTTATCTGCGAAAGAATTCATTTCGACGTATACTACCAAGTCTCTTGAGCAGTTTTCAAAAGGATCATAGTTTAAACCCATCTGAATCGTCGACGGAATGGCGACACGAGATAAGTTCTTGCAGCCGTCAAAAGCACCGATTTCAACCAATGACAAGCTATTGGGCAAATAAACACTGTTTAATGAAGTGCAGTTTTTAAAAGCGTCTGCTTCAATGCTATTGACTGCTTTTGGAAAATTAAAGTCTGTCAATGCTGTGCAGCCATAAAAAAACCGATTGGGAATGGCTGTTATATGGTCAGGCAGATGTACTTTTTGTAGCTTGGAGCAACCTTCAAATAAAGAAGATCCTACACTTTCTACTGTATCCGGAATATACACTTCGGTTAAACTCGTATCTCTAAAAGCAAACCAATCTAAACTCTTAATGGAGGGTGTTATTTCTATTCCCTTTAAGGTTTTAACACTTTCAAACGCGCCGGCAAAAACAGATGTTACAGGTAATCCATCGACTGTTTCCGGAATTTTATAGTTTTGAGGGTCTTTTCCTGCCGGATAGGCTTGGAGTTTTAAAACAGGTGGATCTATAAGTTCACTGGGTGTGTTTGGCTTTGCAGCCTTCCCGAATAAAACACCATCTTTTACAAAATAATTTGGGTTCCCCTTCGCTACCTTGATCTCTTTTAAGGCAGACGATCCCTTGAAAACATTCGCCACAATATAGTTCGCATGTGCAGGAATCTCAATGGTGCTGAGCTTAGGACAATATGAAAATGCGTCGCTGCGAATTGTAAGCGTCGTTCCCGGCTCAAACACGACCTCCTTCAACGCTTTACACTTTTTAAATGCATCCCATTTTATATTTTGAACACTTCCCGGAATTGTAACTTTGGTGATATTATCATTTCCTAAAAAAGCATTCTCTTTAATGGTTAGTACAGTATTGGGAATGACAATTTCTCCTCCGTCGCCATTATAGCGTTCCAACGTTCCATCTTTTATTTCGAATTCCCACCGTTTATTTTCTTTAACATACTTTTGATTTGAAGACGTTTTTACCTGAGCAAATACGTCTTTCGACAATGACATGCCTAGGATGAAAACCAGTGCCATCAAGCAGGCCATTACGTTTTGCTTCCTCATTTTTACCTCCTTAAGTTTGGTAAAGCTACTTTTCAGGTGTAATGTGTTTTTATACAAGCCTATTTACACGCCTTTAAAAACTCAGCATATGCCCAGTGGCTTCGCGGTAAATCGCTATACATAAGTTCTTTTTTTCCATCTTCCGCACTCAATTTAAAATATCTATTGAGAATACAAACCGCTTCTGCACGAGTAAGTGCACGTTGAGGTTTAAAGCTTCCATCGGGATAACCTTGAATATAACCCGCATCAAGTGCATTTTGAATGGCGTTTTGTGCCCAGTGTCCCTCGATATCATTGAGAACATTGCTCTTCACACGAACCGCTGATTGGTTGCGCATAAGGACAGACACTATCTCTGCTCTTGTCATCGGCTTATCCGGCTTGAAGCTTCCATCGGGATAACCTTGAACCCATTGATTCGTCACAGCCCATGCAATAGCATTTTTCGCCCAGTGGTTTTCTGTATCGGTCAATCGAGTTCCCTCTTGTGACTTGCTGCCATAAGCTTCATACAAAATAGTGACCAACTCACCTCTTGTAATCAATTTCTCAGGACGAATCGTTCCATCAGGATAGCCATTCAAGTACGGAAGGAGATGTTTTGCATTCTTTTGGACGACCTCTTCTTTCGCTTGCTCTACATCTGCTTGTTGTATTCTCGGCGTAGGTTGAACAGGTTGAATGATAGGTATTGTTCCACTACCTCCGCCCGGTTTATGATCCGGCTTCGGCGCAGGTCCCGGCTCCGGTGTAGGATCCGGCTTCGGCGCAGGTCCCGGCTCCGGCGTAGGATCCGGCTTCGGCGTAGGCACCGGCTCTTGTTCCTGTTCCGCTTTTACAACCTCAAAATTAATCGTTTCAGAAACATCTCCACACATTGCTATAATAGAAACCTTTCCTACTCCTTTAGCCTTCACTTTATAGCTTCCTTCTTCATGGAGAATTTCAGCCTTTGTAACGTCACTACATTTTACCGTTATGTCGCCTTCTGCGTCAGTCGGTTCTTTCGCTAATTGTAACTCTGCTACTTCTCCGATTTTCAGCTTAGAAGACGATAGTGCCATGTGAATTGCCTTAAGTTTCGGTCTCTGTTCTTCTTGAATAAAAGGCTCTTTTAAGGAAACGAGCGGACTTATGCTTTCATTGTTCGCATAATCTATTAAAGCCACACGTACTTTCTCTTTATCCGAAAGTACCCCTTGATCAAGACGAAGCTCACGCACTACTTCTTCACCTTCATTCTCATGAAGAATAGCTGTTTCCGGTACATATTTTTCTTTATCACTTTCAGGCCCTAATATCATATAACCTTGTAAATAGTGATTATCTTTCATATGCAGTCGAAGCCAACGCGAACCATCTGCCTTTTTTATCAATTCGTGCTTTGTAAGTTCAGGCTTCTGATCATCTAGGAAAATATCATAAGACGCCATTTCTTTCTTATCGCTATTTAGGTACTTTCCTTCAATACTATAAATGTAGTGACCTGCCGGCAACTTAGGTAGCTTCTCTAGCCAATTACCGCGATCTCCAGCCGGCAATACGGCATGGTGTTCTTTATCATAGGTGCTTTTCCCAATTAAATGATCTGTGTTCTCGTAATGAACCACTCCTTTTGCATCGGTCAATTGATAGGTAAGTCTTTCCATATTTCTCAAAAGTCCCAAAGAAAGGCTAAAAGTGTCTATTTGTGGATTGAACTTTTCATTAATTTTACTAATGGCTAATTTGCGTCGATCATATTTTCCTTTCATGCCTTTTTTCAGAAAAGCATTATTTCCCAAAGTTTCTAAACGCGCATACTCGGAATCATAAGATCCGTTACTAATGCCCAATAACGTCGCAAATCGAGCCGGTTCTTCCTCACTGTAAATATCCTTGTCAAATGCCGGCTGTTTCGTCCAGTCGCCATAGAACCCTAAAAATGGAATCGAAAGCGGTATAGTTTCTTCATCCCCTCCTTCTAACAGGACAAAGCCGTCAATATAAATTCCGTTATCGAACACCGCTAATTTCTTTTTCCCTTTTTCTGTTAAATCAAGGGACACTTCTATTTCCTTTGTTTCCCCTGGGGAAACTTTTACCGTGCCGGGTCCTTTAATAATGACATCTTCTTCTGTCAAGGGCTCAGCTGCTTGTGCCATATATTGCTTTCCAGCCACTTCTCTTAATGCTTCGGTCAAAACAATTGGCTTTACTCGATACACCCTTTCTCTGTCATCACGGCTGATTACTTTAAATTTCAGCTGAAAATGACCCTGCTCATTAGCTCCGAGTTCCAGCTTGGGTTTTCCTCCTTCCAAATTTGAAAGATAAGTCTTTGTCTTAACCGCCCGATTAATATTCAACAAGCCTGCCCCTTGTTTTCTTGGAGAGTAATATATTTCATTTTGATCTTTTTGTGGTATCGCAGTGCTCATTAGAACGTTTTCTTCAAGGTTTCGCCTTGTTATTTTGTCTAGATTTTTAATACCTTCATTTTCCATCATGGCTTGATGTAACACCATTAAAGCACCACTAACATGTGGCGCAGCCATAGATGTTCCCGATAATGTTTTATTCCTTCCATTCAAGTATGCCGAGTAAATATTGCCTCCCGGTGCTGTTATTTCAGGCTTGATTTTTAGATCTGGAGTCGGCCCCCATGACGAAAAGTCCGACATTCTTCCACCAAACTCATCCGGAATATCTGTAAAGTTTCCACTGGGAATAAGAAGTTCCTTTTTAGTTTGATCGAGCATGTATTCACCCATACTCTTGCTAATGGCAACACTTGGAATCCTACCAGTCGTCACCATCTTCGGTATTTCTCCGACCGCATTGTCATAGACGACCATACCTATAGCTCCATGTTCTGCTGCTATACGCTCTTTTTCGGCAAAAGTAAAGGGATTTTCTCCCAACATACCGCCTCTTTTTACTAAGGCTATTTTATCTTTCACGTCTATGTCCTTATACGACTCTTCCAACCCCTCACCTACAGGAACATACTCAAGTGAAGCATTTCCGGTAAGCATTAAAAACATTTTTAATGCTCGCTCCTCGGAGTCAATATAAGGTATTTTTTTACCGTTTACTTCAAAATAATAAGATCGCACCGACTTATTGTTAATGCTGGCCACTGACATAGACGCATCGTACGTGGAAGGAGATGCTACGATTCCATTATCCGGGAATGATGGCTTTGGAAAGTCCACCGAAGGTTCTACGTGATAATAAGAGGAATTATTGTTTCCTGCCGCTACAAGTAAGTGTATTCCCGCTTCTTTTACTCCATTGTAGACACGTGCTGTTGTTTCGTCTCCTGCTATTGAAAAACCCGCATCCATGCCTAAACTCATGTTAATGGCATCGACACCTAAAGTGACAGCATCTTCTAATGCACTAATAATCGCCGTTTCAGAAGCACCGCCTCCCTTGTCACCAAACACTTTCATGATGACCAGCTGAGCATCGGGTGCCACACCTTTAATTTCTCTGCCATTCCCTGCCACAATCCCTGCGACATGACTCCCGTGACCTACCCCGGTTGCAACATTATAGTCGTTTCCCGCATAATCAAATGCAAATGGAACTTTTGGGCCCTTATAGACAACATCTGAAGATATCTTCCCAACTTTCATTTTGTTATCAACAATGATTCTTTCGATATCCTTTTTACTGTATTTAGGTTTTAAAGGAAAAGCATTCGTAAATGCATTGTGATCCAAATCTAATCCTGTGTCTATAATAGCTACTGCTGTGCCTTTCCCTGTATAGCCGGACTCTTGTAAAACTTTAGCACCTATATAGGGAACGCTATGTATTACCTGCGGTATGTTTTCCTTTACAGGTTCTACCAGTGCATAGTGACGTTCTAAAAAAACATTTTTCACGCCTGGTATCTTTGCTATTTTTTTAATATCCTCTTGGGATCCTTCTAAAGCAAAACCTGATAAAAGTCTTGTAAAAGAAACCTTCGCATTTGTACCTGTAATGGCTTCTACCTGTTTCTTTACGCCTTCCTGAGATCGCTCTATTGCGTCTTCCGTTCTTTCTCCACTTGCACTTTTTGCAAATAAAGAAAAACTTTTGTAACCTTGATTTCTCAGGCTATAACGCTCCACCAACGAAGGCGCATCCAACTCAACAATAAGCGTTCCTTTTTCTTGTCGCTGGGGACATGTGATTTCATTCTCCTTCTGAAACAAAACAGATTCATGCTTATAGCCCTGAGCATTAATGCCTACTGAGCCGGAAAAAGTTAAGATAAAGGCGAGCAACCACACCATTCCCGCTCTTAAAAAAACATTTTTTCTTTTTAAAACTTCCATAGTTTCCTTCTTTCTGCTATCCAACGAAGCATCGGCACTCTCTTTTGAAACATAAATTTAAAACATTATGACCTGCTGCCTTCATCAAAACTACCTTTTTCCTTCTTGCAGCATCTTTTTAATCACAGGTCTGCTCTTCCCCTTAACTGTAGTTTCACTTAGTTTTTCACCCCTCTCTGTTGACAATTGATCCATTGTGTGATTCTATTCCGGCAAGCATAACTCAGCGGATTACGAATCACATGTTTTAATGATATTGATAATCGTTCTCTTGACATGTTAGCATACTTTCGTTTATTTGTCACCTTCTGTGCGAAAATATATTTTGACCTATGTCAACTATTGGTGAGTCTTACGCAAACCAGGCTCTTTTGTACATTAGAAACCCCCGGCATAACCGGGGGTTCTAATGCACAAAAAAACAACTCGCCGAAGCGAGTTGCTTATAATTTGATCGAGTGGGATCGACTACATAAAGATGCCGCCGAATTGTACAAAGAGCGGTGCGAAGACCAAGGAAACGATGGTGATCAGTTTGATTAAGATGTTCAAACTCGGTCCGGACGTATCCTTGAAGGGGTCGCCGACGGTATCGCCGGTAACGGCCGCTTTGTGTGCATCGGAGCCTTTGCCGCCGTGGGCGCCGCCTTCGATGTGTTTCTTGGCATTGTCCCAAGCGCCGCCGGCATTACTCATAAAGATAGCCATTAAGACGCCGGTAACCAGTGCGCCGGCTTGCAGACCACCTAATGCTTCCGTGCCTAAGCAGAAGCCGACAACTAAGGGCACGATCACGGCGATGATGCCGGGAACGATCATTTCTCTTAATGCGGCGGTGGTGGAAATGTCTACGCATTTTGCGTATTCCGGAGTCGCTTTTCCTTCCATGATGCCGGGGATGTCTTTAAATTGACGACGTACTTCTTCGATCATGGCCGTGGCCGCATTGCCGACTGCGCTCATGGTTAAAGCGGAGAAAGCGAAGGGCAGCATGCCGCCGATGAAGGTCCCTGCGATAACGCCGGGCTTGGAAATATCGATGCCTGCAAGGCCCGTAGCTTGAATGTAGGAAACGAACAAGGAAAGGGCGGTGAGGGCTGCAGAGCCGATGGCGAAGCCCTTGCCGATGGCAGCCGTGGTGTTACCGACGGCGTCTAAGGAGTCGGTAATGCCGCGGACTTCTTCGGGGAGTTCGCACATTTCGGCGATCCCGCCGGCGTTGTCGGCGATGGGGCCGTAGGCGTCTACAGCGATGGTGGATGCGGTGGTTGCCAACATACCTACTGCGGCCAAAGCAATGCTATAAAGGCCGAAGACCGGGTTTTCGTGGCCGCCGCCTAAAGCGTATGCAGCGATAATGCCGATAGCCAATACGATGATCGGGCCGACGGTGGACATCATGCCCACAGAGAGGCCGGCGATGATGTTTGTGGATGCGCCGGTTTCCGATTCGTGTGCGATTCGTTGAACGGGCTTATAGTCGTCGGCGGTGTAGTATTCGGTGATCTTGGAAATAACCAAGCCGACGCAAACGCCGATGATGACGGGCCAGAACAAGGTGAGTTCGCCGAAAATCATGTTTGCGCAAATACCGGAGACGATAATGGTGACGCCGGATGCAATATAGGTGCCCATGTTCAATGCTTTTTGCGGGTTCTTGTCCCCTTTAACGAAGAACATGGAAATAATCGAAGCAATAATACCGATGACGGCGATGGAAAGGCCGTATTGAATCCCTTTGTCTTGGGAAGCCAGGAAACCTAAGGTAATAACGGAAAGGAGTGCGCCGACATAGGATTCGAACAAGTCGGCACCCATACCTGCCACGTCGCCGACATTGTCGCCGACGTTATCAGCGATAACGGCCGGGTTTCTCGGGTCGTCTTCCGGAATACCTGCTTCAACTTTACCGACCAAGTCGGCGCCGACGTCTGCAGCTTTGGTATAGATACCGCCGCCGACACGGGCGAAGAGGGCGATAGAGGATGCCCCTAAGGAGAAGCCGGTGATGATTTCAGCATCGCCGAACCACAGGTAGAAGACGGAAATCCCTAAAATACCTAAACCGACGACGACAAGACCCATAACGGCACCGCCGGAGAAGGCGATATCCAGGGCCGCTGCCATGCCGCTTTTGTGGGCGGCGTTGGCGGTACGAACATTGGCTTTGGTGGCCGTGTTCATGCCGATGTAGCCGGCGGTAACGGAAAAGATGGCGCCGACGATGAAGCATACAGCAGTGCGCCAGCCGATAGCGAATG
Organism: Peptoniphilus sp. HCN-40583; assembly: GCF_037892835.1. NCBI lineage: Bacteria > Bacillati > Bacillota > Tissierellia > Tissierellales > Peptoniphilaceae > Peptoniphilus > Peptoniphilus sp. HCN-40583. The sequence continues at coordinate 30,060 of NZ_JBBKBU010000022.1, read as the reverse complement.
TTAAAACGGCGGCCAATACGACGACAAAGACGACGAGCGCTTTGTATTCACGTTGTAAAAAGGCCATGGCTCCTTCGTGGATATAGCCGGAGATTTCTTTCATCCGATCGTTACCCGGATCTTGCTTTCCTACGTAGGAAGATTTCATAAGACCGAATAAAATAGCTATAATACCGACGATGGGAGCGATGAATAAAATATTAATATCCATGATTCCTCCTGATTATTGCATAACTGCTACAAGCAAAATAGTAGCGATAAAAAAGATTGTCGAAGAGACCATGGTAATGCGCTTGAGCATTTCCTTGCGACTGGTCCCACGATTGGTCCCCCATTCCGACGACGGCGAGCTACCGTCTAAGGTACCCAAGCCCACTTGATTGGATTCCTGAACGACGATGGCCCAAATGGTCGCGATGGCCGACAGGGCGACGATAACACTGATAAATGTAGTCATATTTACACCTCCTCGATCCAAACTATCTATCAATAACATTACTATCCTAACATAATCCATTGTGTATTGCAATTGGAAGCTGCCGCAAAAAGGCTTGTTTTACGCATTTTACTGGTTAGTTTTAGAGAGAAGGGCTATAATCATCTTAAAGGAGTGAAGCCATTGAATCAGACCTATCCCTATCCTTCGAAACGCAGTTTGACCTACGGCCGCGCCATGGCTCTTGCCTCCAATCCCTCGGCGGCCGCGGCGGGCAGAAAAATTTTAGAAGCGGGGGGCAATGCCGTGGACGCATCCGTCGCCATGGCCGCCGCCCAGGTGGTGGCAGAGCCCACCTCCAACGGCCTCGGGAGCGATCTTTTCGCCATCGTCGCCATGAACGATGTGCTTTACGGTTACAACGGCAGCGGCAAAAGCCCCGCCGCCATTTCCCTCGCCGCCATGAAAGAAAAAAATTGCGAGGCCATGCCGGAGTTCGGCATCGAAGCCGCAGGGGTTCCCGGCGCCGTACGGGCCTGGGCGAACATTCATAAAAAACACGGCCGCCTGCCCTTTAAAGACGTGCTGGCTCCCGCCATAGAATACGCTGAAAAAGGCTTCGTCCTCTCCCCCACCGTGGCGCGGCTATGGGCCATGGAGCTCGAAAAAAGACGTGCCAATCAAGGTGCTCTTTACGACGGCTTTTGGGCGCAGTTTTCTTTTGAAGAAAAGGCGCCGGAGGCGGGCGATGTAATTACTTTTCCGGACATGGCCCGCACATTAAAATCCATTGCAGAAGACGGCGGAGAAAGTTTCTACGAAGGGGCCATCGCCGAAAAAATCGACGCCTTTATGAAAGCCCACGGCGGCTTTATGCGAAAAGAAGATCTCGCCGCACAGAAAACCTTAGAGGTTGAGCCCCTCTCCCTTTCCTTCGAAGGAGCCGAGGTGTGGGAGCTGCCTCCCAACGGCCAGGGCATTTCCGTCCTCATGGCCCTGGAGATTTTAAAGCACAAGCCCACGATTCCCGACGACGAAAAAAGCGCCCACGTCATCGCCGAGGCCATTAAGCGGGCCATGACCGACGTGGCGAAATACGTGGCCGATCCCGAATTCATGTCCCTCTCCTCGGAGGATCTTTTAAATCCCGAGTACCTGAAAAAATGCAGCGATGCAATCGGCGAGAAGGCGGAGATCGTTCACTACGGCAATCCCTTGGATCGCTCCACGGTTTATTTCTGTGCAGGGGATAATGAAGGCAACATGGTCTCCATGATTCAATCCAATTACGACGGCTTCGGCGCGGGCATCGTCGTGCCGGAGACGGGGATCTCTTTAAACAACCGCCTCTTGAATTTCACTTTCGAAGAAGGCCACGACAATTGCCTCGCCGGGTCCAAGCGCCCCTACCACACGATTATCCCGGGCTTTTTGACGAAGGAAGGCAAGCCCTACGGCGCCTTCGGGGTTATGGGCGGCTTTATGCAGCCCCAGGGCCACGTGCAGACTCTCCTTCAGCTCTTGCGCTACGGGCGTAATCCCCAGGCAGCTCTCGACGCGCCCCGCTTTATGTGGACGGGAGATAAAGACCTCGTCGTGGAAGAGGATTACAACGAGAAGGCCGTGGAGGAATTGATTCGCCGGGGCCACCGAGTGATTCGACCGCCCCACGATTTGGACATGGGCCGGGGCCAATACATGCTCTACGACCGGAAGCGAAAAATTTATGTCGGCGGCACGGAAAAGCGCTGCGACGGCACCATCGCCGTGGCGGACTCGTTTCTTTACAAACCATTCGCCGGTAAGTAGAATAGTGGTGAGAGTTGATATCATGAAAAATTGGAAAATAAGGATTTTGCTCATTGCAGAATACTTTGTCTTTCTCCTTGCGGTAAACTACTTCGTTTCCAAGTGGCTCTACGGCCATTGGGAATTCAGAGATTTTTATACGAATACCTTTTATTGGGTCTTTCTGGGATCCACCATCTTTTTCAAAATCCTCATTTCCATCCTTCGCAAGCATTTTAAAAAAAGCGATACAGAAAACAAATATTGATTTTGCCCAATCAAAAACCGGAGACAACCACGTCTCCGGTTCTTTTTTTGCACTTACCAGGTGCATAGGCCCGTGGCCTCTTGGAACTTCCACAGGGGCCGAATGAAGAAGCGTTCGTCTTTGTACGCCTCAAAGGGCAAGGTGTACTCCCCGTCTTCGTTGGTCCAAATGCGGTGGAAGTAATTCTCCACAGCCATGTGCATGGGGGAATTGTATTCCATTTCCACGGCCACGTCCGTTTCCAAATTGTAGTTATCCAAATTTCTGCGGGTGAAATTGCCGCTCCCTAAAATCGCGAGAGGCTTTTCATCCTTGAAATCGAAGTAAATCATTTTCGTGTGGTATTGCTCGCCATGGGTGTTGTACCAGCGGATCTGAATGCTCGGTGCCTTCTCCTTCAGCTCGCTCAGTGCCGGGCGATTGGGGGCGCCGTTTTTCTCAAGCCCAAAGGCATCTTTGTTTAAGTCGGCGACGATTTTTACATCGACACCGCGATTGGCCGCCGCCTCCAAGTCCTTTAAAATGCGAAATTCCGACAAATAGAAAATGCCGATGTTGATCGAATCGCCCTTCTTGCTCTTGTTAATATTCTCGGATATGGCGTCGTAGATCGCCCCTTCGGTGATGACCTTCAGCCGATCCGGCGACGCAACCTCTTCGGCCTTGTAATCCTTTACCACAGGAGGCAGTTCCTTATAAAAGATGCTTTCCGAGCGAATCAAATCCTCTATGCCCTTCCCGCGAAAGAGGACGGCCACATTGGAATGGTAAGCGCTGGGGTCGTGGGGATTGGCGGAAGCCACCATGGCTTCTTTTTCGGAAATCACCACTTTTCGGTGATTGCCCTTGAAATTCATAAGCTTTAATACGGAGCGCACCGTCACCTTCTCCCCTTCTTTGGCGAAGAAGTTTCTGATGCGGCCCTTCCCCGCCGTGCCGAAGAACTGAATGTAGGCGCGGTAGCTGCCGGAGAACAGAGGATTGGAATCCCGCATGGAATTTAGATCCGTGACCACCACCTCGATGCCATTCTCTTTCAGCCGCTTTATATTGGCCCCTTCGTAGGCGCCGTAGAAGTTATTGATGGGATCCGTCACAAACAAAATGGGCATGGCGGGATTTTCACGCTTCTTTTCGATTAAAAGATCCGTCATGGCCGCCACCTGTTTCGGGCAGTCCACGTCCTTATCGTAAGTGGCATTAAAGAGGAAAAAATCCACCATGAGAAATTTTTCGGCCCCCTCGATCATTTCCATCTCTCGATCGAAAATTTTCTGCTCGTGCACCTTCTCCCCGTCTTTTACATAACTCAAATCATAGATAAATTCCGCCTCCGCCGGAGAAAATTCACCGGAGACATTACTTCCTTCAGGATTTTTCGTGGTCAGGCTATAAGCTGTGGGAATCAACCATAGGAGAAGAAGAATCCACAGGACGCGTTTTTTTCTCGATAATCGCTTCAATAGGCTCTCCTTTTTTCATCATTAGAACAAAAATGCACCGTCCCTCGGCGAAACATTCCCCGGGGTGGGTGCATTCATTTATTTGCAGTGGGGATCCATGGGCGGCACCGCCGAGAGGAGCTTTTTCGTGTAGTCCGCTTGGGGATTGTTCATGATGCTGTCTCGGTCGTTGATCTCCACCAGTTTGCCTCGGTACATAACGCCGATGCGATCGGCAATGTGTTCCACCACGGCGATGTCGTGGGAAATAAAGAGGTAGCTTAGATTTCGCTCCTCTTGAAGCTCTTCCAGAAGATTAATGATCTGGGCCTGAATGGACACGTCCAATGCCGAGGTGGGCTCATCGGCCAAGATTAAGGTGGGCTCCACCACCAGGGCACGGGCCACGCCGATTCTTTGCCGCTGGCCCCCGGAAAATTCGTGGGGGTAGCGGCCGAAGTGGGCTTTCGACAGCCCGCAGAGGCTCAAGGTCTCACGGGCTTTTTCCCGAATGTTTTCGCCACCTAAATTCCTTAAAGGCTCCATGACGATTTCCTCGGCGGTCATTTGAGGATTCAGGGAACTGTAGGGATCCTGAAAAATCATCTGCACGTCCCGGCGAATGGCCTTCAGCTCCTTGGCGTCGGCCTTTAGTACGTCCTTGCCGCGGTAGAGGATTTCCCCTTCGGCGTCGGGATAGAGGCCCAAAATGCAGCGGGCCAAGGTGGATTTGCCGCTGCCGCTTTCCCCGACGATGCCCACGGTTTCCTTTTCGCCTAAAGTAAAGGACACGTCGTCCACGGCGGTAAACATCTTTCGCTCTTTAGAGAACAGGGCTTTTTTCCCCACGGGAAATTTCTTTACTACGTGATTTAATGTCAACAGATCAGCCACAGCACGCCTCCCCTTCATAGAGGAAACAGGCGACGCATTGGCCCGGCCGGTGTTCCCTCAATCGCGGCACTTCCCTGCCGCAAATGTCCATGCGCTTGTCGCAGCGGGAATAGAATGGGCAATGCCCTTCCATTTCCGACGGCGGCGGCACATTGCCGGGAATGTTGTAGAGTTTTTCCCCGCGATTTTCCAGTGTCGGCCGCGCCCGCAAAAGCCCGATGGTGTAGGGATGGAGGGGCCGATCGAAAATCGTGCACACGTCGGATTTTTCCATGACCCTGCCCCCGTACATGACCACTACGTGATCGGCCATTTGGGCCACCACGCCGAGGTCGTGGGTAATGAGCATAATGGCCGTGCCCATGTCCCGCTGTAGGCTCTCCATAAGCTCCAGCACTTCTTTTTGAATGGTGACATCCAGGGCCGTGGTGGGCTCATCGGCGATTAAAAGCTTCGGCGAAGAGGCCAGGGCCATGGCGATCATGACCCGCTGCCGCTGCCCGCCGGAAAGTTCGTGGGGATAGACGCGGGCTTTGTTTGCCGCATCTTTAATCTCCACCATCTTCAGCATTTCCACGGCCTTCTTCTTCGCCTCGGCCTTGGAAAGGCCCATGATGCGACGGTAGACTTCCTCGATTTGAAAGCCGATTTTCAGCGCCGGATTCAAGCTGGTCATGGGCTCTTGAAAGATCATGGCCAGATCCCGGCTGCGGAGCCTGCGTCGCTCTTCTTTTTCCATGGATAAAATGCTTTCGCCTTTGTAGAGAATGTCCCCCTCTTCGATTTTTCCGTAGGGCTTCGGCAAAAGCCCCATAAGGGACAGAGCCGTCACGCTTTTTCCGCTGCCGCTTTCCCCTACTACGGCGGTGGTGGAGCCTTCTTCGATGGAGAAGGTGACGCCGTTGACGGCGTGTACCGGGCCGGAATCGGTGAAAAAGGTCGTATGCAGATTGTTAAATTCTATGAGTTTCGACATATTAACCCCTTTGCGTTGCATCCAGCGCGTCTCGCAAGCCGTCGCCGAAAAGATTCAAGGAAAAAATCGTAAGGGCGATGGCGAGACCCGGGAAAATGGTCATGTGCGGATAGTCTTGAATGTAGCTTCTGCCTTGAGAAAGCATGCCGCCCCATTCCGGCGTCGGCGGTTGCACGCCCAAGCCGATAAAGCTCAAGCTCGCCGCCTGCAGTATGGAGGTGCCAACGCCTAAGGTCGCCTGAACGATGATGGGGCCCAAGCAATTGGGCAGAATGTGGCGGAAGATCAGTCGGAAATTGGACGCGCCGCCGATTTTCGCCGCCTCCACATATTCCTGTTCCTTCACGGAAAGGACGCTTGCGCGCACGATGCGCGCGTAATTCGTAATCCCCGACAGGGACACGGCGAGAATCAAATTGCGAATCCCCGTGCCCAAAACGGTTGAAATGGCGATGGCCAAAATCAAGGACGGAATGGAGAGGATAATATCCACGAGGCGCATAAGCACATTGTCCACGCCGCCGCCGAAAAAGCCCGCCACGGCGCCGATAATGGTGCCGAAAATGACGGAGAGAATCGTGGCGAGAAAGCCGATGAAAAGGGAAATCCGCGCCCCGTAAACCACATTGGAAAAAATATCCCGGCCGAAATTATCCGTGCCGAAAAAATGTTGGCTCGAGGGGGATTGGAAGCGATTGGCGAGATTTTGTTCGTAGGGCACCTGTGTGGCGATCAGCGGCGCGAAAATTGCCACGGCGATCATCACTGCAATAATGACAAAGCCCATAACCGCCATTTTATTTTTCTTAAACAGGCGAAGGAGGTCGTAGAACCTGGATTGTTTTGAAATCATAGGGCCTCCTTATTGGTACTGGCTGCGCACGCGGGGATCCAAGAAGCCGTAGAGAATGTCCACGATCAAATTGAGCACGCAGTAGGAAAGGGAAATCAAGAGCACCGCCCCTAAAATCATGGGGTAGTCCATGGCGGAAATACTTTGCACCATGTGGCGACCGATGCCCGGAATGGAGAAGATGGTTTCCGTCAAGACACTGCCGCCGATTAAGGAACCGGTCAAAAGTCCGGCGCTGGTGAGTACGGGAATCATGGCGTTTTTCAGGGCGTGAACGAAGAGAATGTAGTGCTCTCTGAGCCCCTTGGAGCGCGCCGTGCGAATGTAATCTCTGCTCAGCACCTCCAGCATGGAGGAGCGGGTTTGGCGCATAATCACGGCCATGGATTGAAAGCCGAGGGCGAAGCCCGGCAAAATTAAGTGCTTAAAAGAGCGCAGCCCCGAGGAGGGCAGCCAACCTAATTTCACGGAAAACAGGAGGATAAAAAGCATCCCCGACCAGAAAATAGGCATGGACAGACCGATCATGCCGAAAAACATGGAAATCTTGTCGATCCAGGAATACTTGTACACGGCGCTTAAGACGCCGAACAAAATCCCGAAGATCACGGCCACGGCCAAAGAAAAGACCGTAAGCTTCACCGTGGCGGGGAAATATTCCTTCAGCGTGTCCCCTACGTCGGCGCCGGAGAGGTAGCTCTTGCCCAAATCGCCGTGAAGGGCCCCTTTCATGTAGCGTCCGTATTGAACGATAAAGGGATCGTTCAGACCCAGTTTTTCCCGATACGCCTCGATGGCTTCCGGCGGCGCCTGTTGTCCCAACTTCGCCACCGCCGCATCGCCGGGGGTTAAATACAGGAGGCCGAAAATGATGAAGCTCACGCCCAACATGGTGGGCACCATGAGTAGGAGTCGTCGAAGGATAAATTTGCTCATGCTCTCCTCTTTCCATACATTTCATACATCTTATGTAATAAAGACTCCCGAGGGAGCCTTTATCGTCGTGGTTTATTCAAACGTAATGTGGTAAAACTCGTTGCTGCCGCAGGGATCGGGCTCAAAGTTCTTAATGTTCTTTTGTGCGCCGATAATTTGCTCACCGTAAAGGGCGAAGATGGCCGGGCGTTCTTTAATAACCAGCTCTTGGGCTTCTTTGTAAACCGCTGCCCGTTCTTCTTCAGGTGCTCTCAGGCCCTTTTCGATTAAAGCATCCAGTTCCGGATTGCCGTAGAACATAAAGTTCGGTCCCACACCTTTTTTCGCCGTGGCATAGGTGGCGTAAAGGGGATAGTGGGGATCCACAACGGAAGGCGACCAGCTCATAATGAACATATCGTGTTCGTGGTCGGGCTTGCCGAGGGCGGACATATAGGCGTTCCATTCCATGGCGTTGATTTCAACATTTAAGCCGACTTCGGCCAATTGGGATTGAATAATCGTCGCCATGTCCTTTCTGGCTTGTTGGTCGTGAACATAAAGCTTCACCGTATCCCCTTCCTTGACCCCGGCTTCTTTTAAGAGGGCCTTGGCCTTTTCGATGTCCCGCTTTTCGGGCTTAATGGAATCGGAAATGGAGTAGGAAATATTCGGGTTCACCGGTCCCGTGGCGACTTTGCCGTGGCCCATGTAAACCGCATCGATGATGGCTTGCATATCCAAAGCGTAGGTCATGGCTTCTCTGGCCTTCGGGTCTTTGAAAATACCCCGATCCACGGTGAGGCCGATAAAGTGTACGGAGTTGTCCAGCTTCGTGTAAAGGGCCAGGTCTTTATTGTCTTCCACCTTGGATGCGTCGTTGGGCGCCACTTCCATGGCGATGTCCGCCTGGCCGCTGTCCAATTCGATGACGCGGTTGGCATCTTCCGGAATAATGCGGAAGACCATTTTCGTAAAGGCCGGTTTTTCGCCCCAGTAATTTTCATTGTAGCTGAGGGCGGTGTTGTCCAACTTCTTCCAGTCGTCCAACTTAAAGGGGCCGGTACCTACGGGATTGGTTCCCAGGGCTTCAGGATCTTTTTCCGTGGTGGTCTTATCTACAATCGATGCCGCCGGGTGGGCCAAAGCCGCCTTAAAGGTGGCATCCGGTGCCTTTAATTTAAATTTAATGACGTGAGGATCCGAGGTGTCGTAGCTGTTGGGATCGATTTGGCCGAAAATGTAGCCGTAAGCATCCGATTGAGCCACGCGGTTTAAGGTGTAGGCCACGTCTTCGGAAGTAAAGTCTTCGCCGTTAGAAAACTTCACGCCTTCTTTCAACTTAATGACATAAGTGACATCATCGGGCTGTTCGATGGATTCCGCCAGGCGGTTTTCCATGGTGCCGTCGGGTTTACGAACCACCAGGGGATCGTAAATTTGTTTAATGATGTTTTCTGCGTAAATGCTGTTTTGAATGGTGGGGTCCATGGACTCGGCATCGGAGGCTTGGGCGATAACCAAGGTGTCCTTGTCCTTTTCCGCCGTCTTCGAGCCGCCACCGCCGCAGGCCGTGAGCAGCATGGCCATAGCCAGGGCCACTGCCGCAAATTTTTTCTTCATGAACGATCACTTCCTTTTCATCATGGTCTTCTTCAGGCTGTATACTGTTTGGATAAAGTATACCCGAAAGAAAATCGGCGGAATCAAAATTTCCTTTTATACCTCGTCGCTTTCCACCCGGGAAATGACGGCACCGAGATTTCTGAACTTCTCTTCGATGTCTTCATAGCCTCGGTCGATGTGGTAGATGTCATGAATATGGGTCTTGCCTTCCGCCACCAGGCCCACGAGAATCAGTGCGGCTCCGGCGCGCAAATCGCTGGCGCGGACGTGGGCGCCTTTTAAATGCTTCGGCCCGATGACCACGGCGCTTCTGCCGTCGATTTTAATGTCCGCCCCCATTTTTTCAAATTCTTCCACGTGCATAAAGCGGTTTTCGAATACCGTCTCGATGGTCACATTGCTGCCCTTACACTGGGTCATATAGGCCATAAATTGGGCCTGCATATCCGTGGGAAAGCCAGGATAGGGCAGGGTCTTAATGTCGATGGCTTCGGGAATGGCCCGGCCGATGACGCGGACATTCTCCCCTTCTTCGATGACTTCGGCGCCGGATTCTTTCAGCTTGGCGATGACGGGCTTAATGTGATTGGTTATGACATTTTCCACGAGGACATCGCCGCCGGTAATGGCCGCCGCCACCATAAAGGTGCCCGCTTCGATGCGGTCGGGAATAATGGCGTGGCGCGCGCCGCCTAATCGCTCGACGCCGACGATACGAATGGTGGATGTGCCGGCACCGGTAACTTTGGCGCCGAGCTTTCTCAGGAAATTGGAAAGATCCACGATCTCCGGCTCCTTGGCCGCATTGTCGATAACCGTTTCCCCTTCGGCCAGTACCGCCGCCATCATAATGTTTTCCGTGGCGCCGACGGAGGGGAAGTCGAGATAGATCTTTTCGCCTACGAGCTTGTCGCAGGAGGCGGTAATGTTTCCGATGTCTTCGTGAATCTCCGCACCCAGTGCGCGGAAGCCTTTTAAGTGGTAGTCGATTGGCCTCGCGCCGATGGAACACCCTCCGGGAAGGGAGTTTTCCGTCTTGCCCACGCGGGCGAGCAAGGGCCCCATGACGAGAAAAGATGCCCGCATCTTGTTCATTAATTCGAAAGGCGTCTTGTATTCCGAGAGACCTGCGGAATTAATCTTGAGCTTGCCTTTGCCCAAAACTTCCACTTCGCTGCCCAAAGCCTCGAGAACCTGACACATAATGTGCACGTCTTGAAGCTCCGGCACTTCTTCCAGGTAAATATCCTCTGTCCCTAAAAGACAGGCGGCCAGAATAGGCAAGGCGGCATTTTTCGCTCCGCTAATGCGTACGCGCCCCTTTAGGGCAGGACTTTTTTCCACGACGATTTTTTCCAAAAATATTCTCCCCTTACTTCTGCTGATTTATTGAAAGGACCTCAGTCCTCATAATACAAATAGAACGCCGGGAGCATACACTCCGAGCGTTCTTATTGTATCATATTTAAAGCCGTCGCAAACCATGGTTTACGGCTTTTGTCATCAAATCCCTCGACGAATCACTTCCGTCTTATAGCCGTCGGGATCCGTGACGAAAAAGTAGCGGGGCGCTTCGCCGGGCAGGCCTTTTAATTCCGTCACATCAAAGCCTTCCGCCTTCATGCGGGCATGATCCGCCTCCAGATCGTCGCTTTCCACAGCCACGTGGCCGTAGCCGTCGCCGATGTCGTAGGCGCCGTGGCCGATATTGTAGGTAAGCTCAAGCTCCGCCTTGTCCCCTTCCAGGGCCAAATAGACCAACTTAAAGCCGTCGGCACTGTGGTCTTTTTCGCGGGTCACATGATAGCCCAGGGCCTTTTCGTAAAAAGCGATGGAAGCCTCTAAATCCTTGACGCGAATACAGGTGTGTGCGTAATTCACGACCTCACCCTTTCAATTTTGTCTACATAAACGCCCTTGTCCAAAATGGGATCATACTCGATTTTGTGAAGGCTCGCTTTTCTCACGGCCACCACTTCACCGGTGATCTCTTCGATGGTGTAGCCCAAAGAGGGTTGATGGGCGATAAACAAAATGGGCTCGTCGGTAATGTAGGTCTTCATGTTCCGCCAGCGGGTGGCGTCTTTGTAGCTCACGACCTTCACGTCGTGTACGCCTAATTTCTTCGCCATAACCTCCGCCGTTTCCACGGCGCGCTTATATTCCGAAACGATGATCTTTTGGGGCAGGGGCCATTCCCTGCGCAAGAAAGCTTCCGCCGTGTCTTCCGCTTGAAAAATACCTTCCCGGGTCAAGGCGCGCTCTTCATCGCGGGAAGCCACGTCTTCCGCCTTGCCGTGTCGCATTAAATATAAAATCATAATGACCTCTTATCTAAACAGATTTTTTCCCTCGTAGCGGGCCAATTCGCCCAATTCATCTTCGATTCGAAGGAGTTGATTGTACTTGGCGACGCGATCGGTTCTCGCCGGCGCGCCGGTTTTAATTTGTCCCGTATTCAGTGCCACGGCCAAATCGGCGATGGTTGCATCTTCCGTTTCGCCGCTTCGGTGGCTGATGACCGCCGTCATAGACGCCCGGTGGGCCATGTTCACGGCGTCGATGGTTTCTGTGAGGCTGCCGATTTGATTCAGCTTAATTAAAATGGAATTGCCCACGCCTTCTTCGATGCCTCGCGCCAAGCGCTTCACATTGGTGACGAATAAATCGTCGCCTACTAATTGAATCTTCTTGCCCAGACGTTCGGTGAGCATTTTCCAGCCTTCCCAATCGTCTTCATCCAGGCCGTCTTCGATGCTCTTCACGGGGAAGCGGCTCACGATGTCTTCATACCATGCCACCATTTCTTCCGCCGTAAGCTCTTTGCCTTCGCCTTTTAATACATAGACCTTTTTGTCGCTATCGTACATTTCCGATGCGGCTACGTCCAGGGCAAAGACAATGTCTTCTCCGGGAGTTAGGCCCGCTTCTGTCACGGCTTCCACGATGAGTTCCAACGCTTCCACATTGCTCTTTAAGTCGGGAGCGAAGCCGCCTTCGTCGCCGACGCCGGTGGAAAGGCCCTTGGATTTAATGACTTTTTTCAGGTGGTGATACACTTCGGCGCCCATGCGCAAGCCTTCTTTGAAGCTTTCGGCGCCGACGGGCATAATCATAAATTCCTGAATGTCTACATTGTTATCGGCGTGTTCCCCGCCGTTTAAAATATTCATCATGGGCACAGGCAAGGTGCGGGCGCCGACGCCGCCGATGTATTGATACAAAGGCAGGCCCAATTCGTCTGCGGCAGCTTTGGCCACGGCGAGAGACACGCCTAAAATGGCGTTGGCACCGAGCTTTGCCTTGTTTTCCGTGCCGTCTAAATCCAAGAGGGCTTCGTCGATGCCCAATTGATCCAATACGTCGTAGTCGAGAATTTCGTGGGCGATGACTTCATTAATGTGGGCCACGGCATTTTCAACGCCCTTGCCCAGGTAGCGATCGCCGCCGTCGCGCAATTCGATGGCTTCGTAGGCGCCGGTGCTGGCGCCGGAGGGAACGATGGCCCGGCCGAAACCGCCGGCCGCCGTGTACACTTCCACTTCCACCGTGGGGTTTCCGCGGCTGTCTAAGACTTCGCGACCATAAACTTCGATAATGCTGCTCATATTTGCTCCTTATTTCCATAAACTGCGGCCGGTCATGGCCTCGGGTTGTTTTATCTTTAATTCCTCAAGCATGGTGGGGGCGATGTCGGCGAGAACGCCGTCATCCAGCGCCCGATCAAATCCCACGGGAATGAGGAAGACGGGGTTGGTGGTGTGGGAGGTAACGGGATTTCCCGCTTCATCTTTCATCACGTCGCAATTGCCGTGATCCGCCGTAATCAACGCCCGCCCGCCTTTTTTGCGAATGGTTTCTACCACCGATTCCAGGCATTTGTCCACCACGCCCACGGCCTTAATGGCCGCATCGAGGTTTCCCGTGTGGCCGACCATGTCGGGATTGGCGTAGTTCACGATGTACACATCGGCCAAATCTTTTTCAATGGCGTTGATTAAATGGCTGCTCACCAGCTCCGCCCGCATCCCCGGTTCCATATCGTAGGTGGCCACTTTCGGCGAAGGGATCAAAATGCGGTACTCCCCTTTAAAGGGATTTTCCCTGCCGCCGTTTAAAAAGAAGGTGACGTGGGCGTATTTTTCCGTTTCGGCGATGCGCAATTGCTTCATGCCCTCACGAGCCAAGATTTCGCCGAGGGTGTCTTTAATTTCTTCCTTAGGATAGATCACGTGGGTGTTGGGAATGGTGTCGTCGTAATCGATCATGGTGACCACGTGCATATGAGGATAAACTTTTCGATCGAATTGATCGAAGCCTTCATCGGCAAAGGCACGCACGATTTCCCGCGCCCGGTCCGGGCGGAAATTGTAGAACAAGAACACGTCGCCGTCTTCCATGCGGCCCACGGCCTTGCCCTCACGTTCCAAATAGGCGGGCTCGAAAAATTCGTCGGTGTTGTCCGCCTCGTAGGACAGGGCGAAGATCGAATCGCTGTCGGTAAAGGCTCGGCCCACGCCGGAGGTGAAGAGGTCGTAGGCTTTTTCCACCCGCTCCCAGCGATTGTCCCTATCCATGGCGTAGTAGCGGCCCACGAGGCTCACGAGTTCACCGGCGCCCCATGCATTTAGCTTGGCCTGAAGCTTTTTCACTTCTTCCCGCGCCGATGTCGGCGCCACGTCACGGCCGTCTAAAATGCCGTGGATGTAAATTTTTTCCACACCGGCCGCCTTCGCCAGTTGAATCAGGGCGTAGAGGTGATCCCGATGGGAGTGCACACCGCCGTCGGAAAGCAGGCCCACCAAGTGCAGGGCGCCTGCCTTCGCCTTTTCAAAGGCCTCTTTCAGCACCTTGTTTTTCGCTAAGGTACCGTCTTCCGCATCTTTCGTAATGCGGGTAAGCTCTTGATACACGATGCGGCCGGCGCCGATGTTCGTGTGGCCCACTTCGGAATTGCCCATTTGTCCCGCAGGCAATCCCACGGCTTCGCCGGATGCCTCCAGCACGCCGTAGCCCTTTTTCATGAGGCTGTCGATAAAGGGCGTCTCGGCCATGTAAAAGGCATTGTTCGGCCCCGCTTCGGCAAGGCCCAGCCCGTCTAATATGGCCAGAAGCATGGGTTTAACCATGGGACGCCTCCCCGACGATGGCCTTAAACTCATCGGCCTTTAAGCTGGCGCCGCCGACGAGCACGCCGTCGATGTTTTCCTTCGCCACAAAGCCCGCCACATTGGAAGACTTGACGCTTCCGCCGTAGAGAATCCGCACCGTATCTTGAACGTTTGGATCCAAGGCGGCTCGCACCGCGCCGATGACTGCATCGGCATCGGCGGCATCGGCGGTTTTGCCCGTGCCGATGGCCCAAATGGGCTCGTAGGCCAAAGTGATTTTATCTAAATCTTCGATTCCCGCAAGGGAATCTTGTACTTGCTTCTTTAAAAAGTCGATTCGTTCGCCGGATCCGTAAACTGCTTCGCTTTCGCCGAAGCAGATAATGGGAAGAAGGCCCGCATCCAAGGCGCGAGCGGCTTTTTTCGCCACTGCCTCATCGCTTTCGCCGCGGCCGCGGCATTCGCTATGGCCCACGATGACGTAATCGACGGAAAGATCCGCGAGCATTTCCGCCGCGATCTCCCCGGTGTGGGCGCCGTAGGTATCTTCCGATACATTTTGCGCGCCGATGAAGACATCGGTGTCCTTAAGTGCCCGGGCCACCCGGTCGATGTGGGTAAATGGCGGGGCCACGAGCACGTCCACGGAGCTTGTGTCCACGTCCCGAAGGGCCTCGGCCAGAGCTTCCCCTTCAACCACGGTGGTGTTCATTTTCCAGTTTCCGGCAATTAACAACCGTCTCATCTTACACCTCTTTCATAACGGCGATGGCGGGAAGGATTTTTCCTTCCAAAAATTCCAAGCTGGCGCCGCCGCCGGAGGAGATGTGGCTCATCTTATCTTCAAGGCCCGCCTGTTTAATGGCCGCCGCGGAATCGCCGCCGCCGATGACCACTTCGGCATCCAAATCGCCTAAAATCTTTGCCAGTGCCACAGTGCCCTTGTCGAAGGGCGCCGTTTCAAAGACGCCGGCCGGTCCGTTCCATACGACGGACTTGGCGTGCTTTAATCCTTCGCCGTAGGCTTTTACCGTGTCTTCGCCGATATCCAGGGCCATTTCATCGGCCTGAATGTCGTCCAAATGGGCGGTGCGGGCGGTCTTCGGTTGGTCGATGCCCTTGGCTACAACCAAATCCACGGGCAGATTCAACGCCACGCCTTTTTTCTCGGCCTTGGCCATGAGTTCCTTGGCGTGATCCACTTCGTCGACTTCCACGAGGGATGCGCCCATACCGTGGCCCTTCGCCAAAAGGAAGGTGTTGGCCATGGCGCCGACGATAAAGATTTCATCGACCACGTTCATTAAATTGTCGATGACGGAAATTTTATCGCTTACTTTCGCGCCGCCTAAAATGGCCCTGAAGGGACGTTTAGGCTTTTCGATTAAATCGGAAAGCACCTGCACTTCTTTGCCCATTAAAAAGCCCAGTGCGGCAGGCAATTTCTTCACGATGCCCACATTGGATGCGTGGGCCCGGTGGGCGGTGCCGAAGGCGTCGTTGACATAACAGTCGGCGAGGGATGCCAATTCAGCAGCAAAACCGTCGTCGTTTTTCTTTTCTTCATTTCTGAAGCGCAGATTTTCCAAAAGGCCTATCTCACCCGGTTTCAATTCGCGGGCCATGCGCTCAACATTTTCGTCGACCACGGCGCCGGAGAACATGGGAATGATCTTGTGATCCAATACTTTTTCCGCCGCCTTCAATACAGGCGCCATGGAAAATGCTTCGTCGTAAGTTCCCTTGGGACGGCCCCGGTGGCTCATTAAAATCACCGATGCGCCCTTATCCAGCAAGTAGTCGATGGTGGGGCGAGCCGCTTCGATACGGGTCACATCCGTCACCTTGCCGTCTTTTACCGGCACATTAAAATCCACGCGCACCAAGACGCGTTTGCCCTGAACGTCCAATTGTTTTAAGTCCATAATTCCTCCAAAAAAATCGAGCCCGTAAAGAGCTCGACTTCCTATTACATCTTTTCTGCAACTAAGCTTGCCAAGTCGATGACTCTTTGGCTATAACCCCATTCGTTGTCGTACCAAGAGAAGAGCTTCACGAAATTGCCGTTGGCCAAGGTAAGGGACGCATCGAAAATCGAAGCGTGGGGATTGGCGATAATGTCGGAGGAGACGATGGGCTCTTCCGTGTATTCCAAAATTCCCTTCATGGGGCCTTCTGCCGCCTTTTTAATGGCTGCGTTAATTTCTTCTACGGTAGCGGGTTTTTTCAGTTCGAAAACCATGTCTGTAATGGATCCCGTGGGAACGGGTACGCGAAGGGCGTGGCCGTCGAGTTTGCCCTTCAGTTCCGGCAATACTTGTGCCACGGCTTTGGCAGCGCCGGTGGAGGTGGGGATAATATTCTCCGCCGCCGCACGGGCTCTGCGCCAGTCTTTTTTGTGCTTGGCGTCGTGGATCTTTTGGTCATTGGTGTAGGCGTGGACCGTGGTCATCATGCCCTTTTCAATGCCGAAGGTATCCAGTATAATCTTTGTCACCGGCGCCATGCAGTTGGTGGTGCAAGACGCATTGGACAGGAAGTGGTGCTTTTCGTTGTCGTAAAGATCACTGTTGACGCCCATGACGATGGTAATGTCTTCGCCCTTGGTCGGCGCCGATACGATGACCTTCTTTGCACCGGCCTTGAAGTGTTTTTCCGCACCGTCGCGGTCTTTAAATGCGCCGGTGGTGTCGATGACGATGTCCACCTTGTTTTCTTTCCAAGGAATGTTTTCGGGATCCCGTTCGTCGGAAATAATAATGTCTTTGCCGTCGATGTTAAAGCCCTTGTCCGTTACCTTGACGGTGCCGGGGTAGTTGCGGTAAATGGTATCGTGGCGGAACAGATGGGCCATAAGCTCCCAGTCCCCACTGGCATTTAATTGAACCAATTCGAAGGGCAGGTCGTCTCGTAAGCAAATTCCGCGAATCACGTCGCGGCCGATGCGGCCAAACCCATTAACACCTACACGAATAGTCATTGTATCCTCCTTGTATCGATTGTTTCCGATTGTTATCTGTTTAAATGATACCCAAAGGCGGGAATAATCACCGCCCTCGATCATAAAAATCCATCCTTTTCATCATATCAGAAACTGCCCCTCAATGCGATAAGCAATGATAAATAGAAAGGACAAATTATGCTCTTCGTCCTCCAAGGTCCTTCCGGATCGGGAAAAACCACCCAGGCCGCCCATTTGGCCCGCGAAAAAAACTTTGAAAAAATTATTACCGCCACCACAAGACCGCCGCGGGAAGGGGAAATGAACGGCCGTGACTATTATTTTCTCGACGAGAAAACCTACGACGCCCGCCTGAAAAACGGCGAGCTCTTGGCCCCCACCGCCATTCACGGTGCGAAATACGGCATCCCGAAGGCGGATCTTCTTTCGATTATCGGGAGCGCTACGCGCCACGCCGTCGTCGTGTTAGACGATAGGGGGGCGGAGGAGCTACGCGCAGCCGGGGCCTATGTCATCGGCCTTCGCTTAGACGAGGCCACCCGCCACGCCCGCCTCATAAAGCGGCGGGATGAAGACCGCTTCGACAAGGAACATTTCAAACTTCAATGCGACGCCATCGTCGACGGTTCCGGATCCGAAGAGGCGGTGTTCGATGCGTTGAATCAGGTTGTGGCGCGTGCCCTTATCGAAAGAGAAAGGTGAAATCTTTCACAAAAATTTTTCGTTCCCGTAAATTTTTCTTCCCTTTTCCCCGCCATTTTATAAAATTTTTGATAGAATGAGTGGGAGGTGACATGATGAATTATTTATACGTGTTCGCAGCTGCATTCCTGTTTTCGTCTATGGAGGTCGCCATTAAATTTACCGGCGGCGCCTTTAATCCCGTTCAACTAAACTTTATCCGCTTTTTGGTGGCGGGGATACTGCTCTATCCCATTAGCCGCAAAGAGCTTTCAACGCTTACATACAAACTGGTGAAAAAAGACTACCTCCACTTCGCCTTTACGGGCTTTTTGTGCATCGTCGTGTCCATGACCTTCTACACCTTGTCCGTCTCCTTCCTCGACGCCCACGTGGCCGGCGTCCTCTTTTGCGCCAACACTTTTTTCTCCATGCTCCTGGCCCATTTCTTTACCACGGAGAAAATGAATCGGCCCATGCTATTCGCCGTGGCCCTGTCCTTCGTGGGCTTTCTCGTGCTCATTAATCCCGCCCACTTCAAGGGCTCCCTTTTAGGCGTCGTCATCGTGTTGATTTCGGCCCTCTCCTTTTCCTTCTACGCCTTAGTGGGAAAAATCCTCTACAAAGACGCTCCCTTTAAGGCGCCCACCATTACCTCCCGCTCCTTCCTCTTCGGCGTGGCGGAACTTTTCATCTTGATTATGATCTCCCGCACAGCCCCCGTGGCCGGTGCCCTGAAATCCGCGGGCCTCGATGTCTTCGCGAATATTCCCATTCTAAAGGGCATTGCCGCAGACAACATCCTCATTCTTCTCTACATCTCCGTCTTCGTTACGGGCATGGGCTTTGCCAGCCACCTTTTCGCCGTGGAAACCAATCCCGTGGCCGTGTCCTCTCTGGTCTTTTTCGTAAAACCCATTCTCTCGCCGATCCTGGCGGCGATTTTTCTCGGAGACATTATTTACAAACACGAAATCGTCGGCATCCTTCTCATCGCCGCGGCATCGAGTTTGATTATCTACGAGCAACACCGCCGAGAGCAAAAAGCCCTCGCCGAAAACTAAATACAAATAGCCTTTCCGGGCACGAAAAAAGACGGCGTCACAACGGACGTCGTCTTTTCTAATGGGCTTATTTCGTAATTTGAACGGTAGAAAGAATTTCCGGCAATTCTTTCCGCGCGTCATTGTAGGCTTTTTGTAATTCCTTGTTTTCCAAACTGGTTTGCACGTCGGAGGCGCAGATAAAGATCAGGTACTTGTTTCCGATCCGCCCCACGACGTAAGAGGGAATGTCGCCTTCCGGTTTGTCGGCGATGTCGAAGCAGCCCACCCAGCCGATGGATTCGTCGGCGGCGTGGTTTTTCTTTTCGTACAGGCTCTTTCTCAAAAAGCCGCCATCCATTTTTTCTTCCTTGTACAGGAACATGTCTTTCTTGTCTTCGGGAATGGTGACGGTGACGTTTTTATAGACCTGAACTTTTTCGCCCTTCACCTTTTTGCCGATGTCCATGTCGCCGAAAAGGGCCGCGCGGTTCTTTTCGTCCCATTGAACCTTCACGCCGAGAGCTTCGGCGACGAAGCGCATGGGAAGATAGGTGCGGTCTTTGGAAATCCGCGGCACCGTGTCCATGGTCTTCTTCACGCCGTTGATCGTGTAGGCTTTCTTACCGATAGTCATGACCACTACGTTTTTGCCGTGGGTTAAGGTGACTTCCCGGGTCTTGCCGTTCCAGTCCGCTTTTCCGCCCAGGCCTTCGGCAACGACGCGAACGGGAAGGGTGATGCGGTCGTTCTTCACTTCCACGCCGGTAAAGCCTTCGTACATGCCGGCTTGAACGCCCTTAATATAGACGTCGATGGGGTATTCGTCGTCGTCTTCCGGGCCGTTGGCAAAGGCCAAGGTGGGAATAAAGCACAAGGCCAGCAAGATAAGTACAAATTTTTTCATGATTTCTCCTTTCTAAAACAGTATCTACATTAGTATTGTACCCCCCCCCGATAAAAATACAACCAATAAAAATAAATTGCAATGCCTCTCGCATCGGCGTATAGTATGTTCCGGAGATCGTATTTTTTTAAACGATACTCGCCCTTTTATGGGGCAGGCAAAACCAGCGGATTTTTCCGCCGACAATTTTATAAGGAGAATTATGCAAGTAGAGATGTTACAGGGAAAAATTCACCGGGCGACGGTGACCCAAGCTGAACTTAACTATGTGGGAAGCATTACCATCGATGAGGCGCTCCTGGAGGCCTCGGGCATTAGAGAGTATCAGAAGGTGCAAGTGGTGGACATCGACAACGGATCCCGTTTGGAGACCTACACCATTGCCGGCGAACGCAACAGCGGCGTGATTTGTTTAAACGGCGCCGCCGCACGATTGGTCTCTGTGGGAGACAAGGTGATTATTATGAGCTACGCCGCCTACGAGGCCAAGGAGCTTACGGACTACGCGCCGAAGGTGGTTTTTGTGGACGAAAACAACGGCGTCAAGCAAATCGCAACCTACGAAAAACACGGCACCTTGTCGTAAAGGCAATGCAATAAGGGGCGAAATTCATTTTGCCCATGAAAAAACCCGCTTCGAAGCGGGTTTCATAATCAGGATGAAGGAAGGATTCCCTTCCTTCTTTTTTTGTTCCAATCCTTAGGACAGGATCAGGTTTTGAATGTCTTCTTCTACCGTGCCGTTGGGGGCGATGTTGAAGTTTTCCACCAGCACCTTCACCACATTGTCGCTTAAGAAGGCGGGCAGGGTCGACCCCAGGTGAATGTTTTTTACGCCTAAGGACAAGAGGGCCAAAAGCACAATGACGGCCTTTTGTTCGTACCAGGCGATGTTGTAGACGATGGGCAGCTCGTTAATGTCGGCGAGCCCGAAGATTTCCTGCAGCTTCATGGCGATGACGGCGAGGGAGTAGGAGTCGTTGCATTGGCCGGCGTCTAAGACGCGGGGAATGCCGCCGATGTCGCCCATGTGCAACTTGTTGTAGCGGTACTTCGCACAGCCCGCCGTTAAAATCACCGTGTCATCCGGCAATGCCTTGGCGAAGTCTTCGTAGTAATTGCGGTCCCTTTGCCGTCCGTCGCAGCCGCCCATAACCACAAATTTCTTAATGGCGCCGGTCTTTACCGCATCCACGACCGCATCTGCGAGAGCGAAGACTTGATTGTGGGCGAAGCCGCCGACGATGGTGCCTTCTTCGATTTTCTCAGGCGCATCGCAGCCCTTGGCCTGTTCGATGATGGCACTGAAATCCTTGTGGCCCTTGTCGTCTTCGTCGATAAATTTCGCACCCGGATAGCTTGCCACGCCGGTGGTATAGAGGCGATCCAAATAGCTGCCTTCTTTCGGAGGCACGATGCAATTGGTAGTCATGAGAATCGGGCCGTTAAAGGAGGCGAACTCTTCTTTTTGGTGCCACCAGCTGCCGCCATAATTGCCGACGAAGTGGTCGTATTTCTTAAATGCGGGATAGTAGTTGGCGGGGAGCATTTCCGAGTGGGTGTAGACGTCCACGCCGGTGCCTTTCGTTTGTTCGAGGAGCGCTTCCATGTCCTTTAAATCGTGACCGGAAATTAAAATCCCCGGATTGTTCCGCGGCTCAAGGGATACTTCCGTGATTTCCGGATGGCCGTACTTGGTCGTGTTGGCTTCATCCAAAAGGGCCATGGCCTTCACGCCGTTTTCCCCTGTTTTTAAGGTGAGGGCCACGAGATCCTCCACAGACAAATTATCGTCGGTGATTTTTTCCAGGGCTTCCGCCATAAATGCGTGAACCTCGTCATCTCTAAATCCCAGCACATTGGCGTGGCGGGTGTAGGCCGCCGTGCCCTTTAAGCCGTAGGTAATGAGTTCTCTTAAAGAGCGAATGTCTTCATCTTTCGTGGCGAGAACGCCGATTGCATCGGCTTTCGCCGCTTCCGTGAGCCCTTCCCGCACGTCGAATGCAGCTTCGGCGGGAAGATCAGCCATGCCCTCGGCCAATTCCTTTTTCATGTCCAGCGTCTTTACAATGTATTCTTCCACCGTTTGCGGATTGAAGTTCGCATTGGTAATGGTGGTGAAGAGATTGTCGGCGATGCGGTCTTGTACCGCTTCTTTCATCTCGCCTAAGTCCCCCTTGCGATTGGCCACTTGAGCCAGGCCCTTGGTGACGTAAATCAACAAATCCTGCAGATCCGCCACGTCTTTCGTCTTTCCGCAAACCCCTTTTACCGTACAGCCTTTATTGCCGGCGGTTTCCTGACATTGAAAACAAAACATAAGCTACCTCCTATTTCTTCTTTGCTTGATCGTATTTTCAGTATAAGCGCCGGCGAAAAAAATAGACGTAACTTTTGTTACGCCTAAGCCATTAAAATAATAAAGTTTCCAAGGTTTTCGGATCAAAGGACACGTTTCGCCCTTTCAGGTCGATAAATCCGTCCCGATGCATTTTCATCAGGGTGCGAGAGAGAGAAGGCCGTGGCACGGCCAAGTAATCCGCCAGCGCCTCCCGACTCATTAATTCGAAACCTTCCCCCGTGGGATTCACAAAGAGCAGGTGGCGGGCGATTTTTTTCTGAAGGCTCCCCGCCGAAAGCACCACCATCTTTTGATTGAGAAAATACGCCTTCTTCGCCAATACCGTGAGCATATTGGCCGTCATTTTCTGCGCCACGTCGCCGCCTGCTGGATCGAAGGCGTTCTTCGGCAGAAAGAGGAAACGGCTGTCCTTGACGGCGCGACAGGCAAAATCATAGGGCCTGTCATCTAAAAAAAGATACACCTCGCCGAAGACCGTGTCCTTTTGGCAAAAACGATTCACCATTTGCCGCTTGCCTGTAAAATCGTTTTTCTCCACTTCCACGGCCCCGCCCAAGAGAATAAAAAGCCCCTTCGCCTCGTCGCCTTCGCGAAATACATAGTCTCCTGATCGAACCGTTGTTTCTCTCGCACCGCACGCCTTTAAATGCTCGCGAAGCGCCTGCTCGCCGATGCCTGAAAAGAGATTGTATCTACCGGCCACGGCCTTCACCTCGTCTCAAGCGGCGCAGGCGAAAGTTCGTCTCGTGCACGGTCCGGGACAGATCCGCCCCGGTGAAAAACCGCCGTCGAGACGAAAGCCTGGCCCTCTGAATCCGCCGCGAAAGATACATGGGGCGCCGCCTGTTTGAAAGGCTGCGCAAAAAAGCCGCAGCCACCGCCGCCGACGCCTTTTTTCCGAGAAGAGGCAAGACTCTATCCGACTGGCGCTTTTTAAATCGACGCACCGCTTCTTCCGCTTCAAAGGCCCTTGTCCTTTTCTGTTTATCATCTATAATATATCGTTCAAATGTATGCTTTTTCATAAAGCCCTCCCGTTAACAGATATCTTTCTATAAAAATAACCAAATACGCTACATATTAAACCATTTAACGAAAATTTAGATGTAATTTGCTAAATTTCCACGACTCCTTTCGCAATTATCTTTTATATGGTATATTGTCCTTAGCAGAAAACGTTACCGAAAAAGCTAATGTTTTCTCGCTGCGATTCTTTAAGAAAGGAAGAAATTATGGATTGGAAGAAGCATCACAGGATTCTCATTATTACCGGCCACTTCGGCAGCGGTAAAACGGAAATGTCCATCAACTTGGCCCTCAAACTTCGCGAGGAGAATGAAGAGGTGGCGGTCGTGGATTTAGATATTATTAATACCTACTTCCGCATCAGAGATAAAGATGATCTCATGAATGAAAAGGGGATCCGCACCCTCTCTACCGGCGTGAAGGCAAGAGCCGTGGATATTCCCGCGCTGGATCCGGCGATCGACGCGATTCTTTTAAACAAGGATACGCGAGTCATCGTCGACGTCGGCGGAAATCCCTCCGGTGCTCGCGCCCTCGCCCGCTATCGCCCGACTTTGGAAGACACGGGGTATGAACAAATCTTTGTCATCAACTCCAACCGCCCGGAAACAAAAACGCCTGAGCAGGTCATCAAATTTATGGAAGACACCCAGGCTACGAGCGGTACGCAAATTACCGGCTTGTTCAACACCGCACACTTCCTGAAGCACACCACAGCCGACGATGTTATCGAAGGCTTGAAGTTGGCCGAGGCGGTCAGCGACCAAACAGGCCTGCCTCTGTTGGGAACAGTTTGCAAGAGCGACTTAGTCGATGAAGTTCGAGCGCGCACAAACGACGATCTGTATATTCTTCCCATCGATCTCTATTTCCGAGATCAATGGATGCTATAAGGAGGAAAACCAATGGCAAAAGGAAAAGTCACTTTCGATCAAGAGTACTGCAAGGGTTGCGCCCTCTGCGTCTCTGTCTGCCCCAAGGACGTCTTGGCTCTTAAAACCGACGAATTAAACCCGAAGGGCTACAGACCTGCCTACGCAAAAAATCCGGATGATTGTATCGCATGCACATCTTGTGCTATCATCTGCCCCGACTCTGTCATCAGCGTCTACCGCATCGAAGAGTGAAAGGAGTCTCACATGTCTGAAAAAATTCTAATCAAAGGTAACGAAGCTGTCGGCGCGGCACTCATCGCCGCCGGTTGTAAAACATATTTCGGCTACCCTATTACGCCTCAATCCGAAGTTCCCGAATACTTAGCAAGAGAATTACCGAAAATCGGCGGTACGTTCCTGCAAGCCGAATCGGAAGTTGCTGCAATCAACATGATCTACGGCTCCGCCGGTACCGGTACCCGCGTAGCTACCAGCTCCTCGTCTCCCGGGGTTTCCCTTATGCAAGAAGGCATCAGCTACATCGCTGCTTGTGAACTTCCCTGCATGATCATCAACATGATGCGTGGCGGCCCGGGCCTCGGCTCCATCCAACCGTCTCAAACCGACTATTTCCAATCCACGCGCGGCGGTGGTAACGGCGACTATCGTACCTTAACCTTAGCACCGGCATCCATCCAAGAAATGGTCGACTTAATTCACTTAGGCTTCGACTTGGCAGATCAATACCGCACCCCCGTCATCATGTGCGGCGACGGTATGCTCGGTCAAATGATGGAACCCATCGAATTTAAAAAATTCGAAACCAAGACATTCGACAAATCCGATTGGGCAGCCACCGGTACCCAAGGCAAGCGCGAACCCCACATCATCAACTCCCTCTTCCTTTCTCCCGACGAATTGGAAGCACACAACCTGAAGTTGATTGCTAAATACAAAGCCATTTCTGAAAACGAAAAACGCGCCGAAGTCATCGATGTTGAAGACGCCGATATCGTCTTTACCGCATTCGGTACCACCAGCCGTATTTGTAAGTCTGCAGGCGAACTGTTAAAAGCCAAAGGCTACAAAGTCGGTTACGTGCGCCCCATTACCCTCTGGCCCTTCCCCAACGAAGCTTACGACAAGATCAATGACAAATGTAAAGTCATCTTGGACGTGGAATTGAACCAAGGTCAAATGGTCGAAGACGTACGTCTTTCCGTTCTCGGCAGAATCCCCGTAGAATTCTACGGTCGTCAAGGCGGTATGATTCCCACGGCTGAAGAAATCGCAGACGTAGCTTTAAAGTTATTGGAGGCGTAAAATGGAAAAACTTATCTACACGAAAAGCAAAGCATTAACCGATGTCCCTACTCACTACTGCCCCGGCTGTACCCACGGCGTTATCCACAAACTCGTGGCTGAATGCTTGGAAGAATTAGGACTCACCGGCGACACCATCGGTATCGCACCGGTAGGTTGCGCCGTACTCGCATACAAATACTTCAACTGCGATATGTATGAAGCCGCTCACGGCCGTGCACCGGCTGTTGCTACCGGTATCAAACGTTCTACGCCCGACAAATTCGTCTTCACCTACCAAGGCGACGGCGACTTGGCATCCATCGGTTCCGGCGAAATCGTACAAGCGGCTCACCGCGGCGAAAAGATTTCCACCATCTTCGTTAACAACGCCATCTACGGTATGACCGGCGGCCAAATGGCCCCCACGACCTTGATCGGCCAAAAGACCACCACTTCTCCCACCGGCCGTCAAGTTGATTGGTCCGGACGCCCCATTCGCATTGCCGAAATGCTCGCAACCATCGACGGCGCAAAATTCGTCGAACGTGTTGCAGTAAACACTCCGGCAAACATCCGCAAAGCGAAAAAAGCCATCAAACGCTGCTTCGAAATTCAATTAGAAGGCAAAGGCTTCGGTATCGTCGAAGTACTTTCCGCTTGCCCGACCAACTGGGGTTACCCGCCGGCAGAAGCATTGAAATGGTTAGAAGAAAACATGATTCCCTACTATCCCTTAGGAAATCTGCGTAACGGGGAGGATCTATAATGACTACAAACAGAGTAATTGTATCCGGCTTCGGCGGCCAAGGCGTTATGGGTATCGGCCAATTATTGACCTATGCCGGCATGTTCGATAACAAACACGTATCCTGGTTACCTTCTTACGGTCCCGCTATGCGTGGTGGCGCCGCAAACTGCTCCGTCATCATTTCCGACGAACCCATCGGCGCACCGAACATCTCTACTGCCGATGCAGCCATCGTTATGAACGAACCTTCTCTGGACAAATTTGAATCCTACGTTGCTCCGGGCGGCCACATCTTCATTAACAGCTCCCTGGTCAGCAAAGACACCTCCAGAAAAGACATTACTTCTCACCACCTGCCCGTCAACGCATTGACCGAAGAATACGGCAACCCCCGTGTACTGAACATGATTATGATCGGCGCATTTAACACGATCCTGAACATGGTCAGCCAAGAAGCTTTGGAAAAAGCCGTTGACAAACTCTACGGCAAAAAAGGTGAAAAGATCATGAAGATGAACTTAGACGCCCTGAAATTCGGCGAAAACAAAATGAAGGAGATCCTCAATGCGAAATGAAGTTGAAATTCTAAGACAAGCGATGTTAAACGAAGTGGAAGGTGCTGAATTTTACAAACTGTCTGCAGAAAAATTCGCTCCCTCTTCCACGAAAGATGCCCTCTTAGACTTGGCGCGCCAAGAAGAAGATCACATCGAATATTTAAAGAGCCTCTCCGAAAAGCTCATCGACGATTCCAGAAGCATTAACTTCGATCCCGAAACCCTGAAAAAAGAAGTTCCCTCTCCGGGCATCTTCAAATGGGACAAGGTTGACGAAGACATGGTTCGCTTGGCCGTTACCGTCTTCTCCGTAGGTCTGAACATGGAAAAAGATTCCGTGAAGTTCTACACCGAAGCAAAAGACAAAGTTGAAAGCGAAGAATCCAAAAAGCTTTTCGACATCTTAGCGAAATGGGAAGAAAGCCACGTCGAAACCCTTCAAAAACAATACGACATCTACCAACAAGAATGGTGGAACATGCAAAACTTTGAACCCTTCTAAAGAGAAGAGTTTCTCGACAAAAGAGTCCGCTTCGGCGGGCTTTTTTTGTTGCACTTTCTTTGTTTGTTCAAGGCAAATTTCCGCTCGCCGCTTTATCTATGAGACTCCCCATAAACGGCAGCAGAATTTCGTGGTACAATACATATAAGACCACCTGTTCATGTATTGAACGCAAACCGAAGTGAAAGAACAAATGAGAGATGAACATGAATCAAACAGACCCTATTCAAGCATTTATTGAAAGCAATCCCCTTCCCGCGGCCTACAAGAGCCGCATTCCCGATCCCCGCTTCCGCTACCACGGCGAGGAGATCCTGCGTGCCGCCACCGCCGCCATTTTGTCCGGGAAAAATCTGCTCCTCGTCGGCGAAAAATCCACGGGAAAAAACGTGCTGGCGGAAAATTTGGCCAAGCTTTTTCAGCGGCCATTGTGGAATGTGTCCCTGCACATGAGCATCGACGCCGCAGCCCTTATGGGCGACGACAGCTTAAAAGACGGCAATGTCTTCTTCCGGGAAGGCCCCATTACCATGGCATCGAAAGTCGGCGGCTTTGCCGTGCTGGACGAGATCAATATGGCGAAAAACGAAGCCCTGGCCGTGCTCCACTCCACCTTGGACTACCGCCGCATCATCGATATGCCCGGCTACGACCTCATTAAAATCCACCCGGCTACCCGCTTCATCGCCACCATGAACGAGGGCTACGAAGGCACCCGGGACTTAAACGAAGCCCTGCTCTCCCGCTTCGTCGTATTGAAAATGCCCGCCATGGCCGAGGAGGATCTGAAGCAATTAATCGAAGAGACCCACCCGCGTCTGAAGCCCGCCTTTGTTCGCGACCTGGCCCGCCTCGTGGCAGACATGGACAAAAAGGCCGCCGCCAACGAAATTCCCCGCCACGCCGTAGACATTCGCGGCCTCTTCGACGCCTTGGATCTGGTGAAAGAAGGCCTGGAGCTGAAAAAGGCCCTTACCATGACCTTGTCGAACAAACTCTTCGATCCCTTCGAAGAAGAACTCCTCGCCGATCTATTCAAGGTTCGTTTCAAAGACGCCTTGTATTTCGACGACCTCGCGGACTGATCCATGAACACCCGCGGAACAAACAGAACCGACAACCTTCAGTGGGCGGGAGCGGAAAACTACCACTTCACTCCCTCTCTCTACGGCAAAGACCTGGCGGGGAATGATGATTTCTACTTAAACTTCATCCTGGGTCTTGCCGCAAAATACTTCGGATCCGACACCTTGGAGCGCCTCTTCGCCTCCTTCTCCGGCCAAATTCACCGAGAGAAATACGATCTCTTCGCCCTCTACCTTTTGGAAGAGGTCGTCTATCACCGCGAAGTGAAGGTGCGGCCGGTGCTTTCAGATCTCAGACGCGCCTTCGCCCGCCGCTTTTTAGACGACGGCTACGACCTGCGCAGGCGCACCCTGGCCCTGCGGCAGCCCCTCTTCTACACTATGGAAATGAAGCGCACCCACGACATCCTCGGCCTGCCCTATAAAAAACTCAGCAAAAAAGAAGCGGCCATCTACGGCGACCTTCGCCTCCCGGAAGACACGACGGCATCGGATCTCCAGGCCCGCGTGGAGGCCCTCTTCGCCCGCGACCTGCGCTTTCGAAAGCACGCCCGGCCCCCGGTGATCCCCTTGCCCGCCATTCACCTTTTCTCCATTCCCGGCTACGTCTCCGTGGCCCGAGACAATGTGCCCGGCATGTTTCACGACGGCGGTGGCGGCGAAATGCCCCTCTTCTTTCATTTCTTTCGCGCCTTGAAAAAAAGTCGAGACGATGAAATCGAACAAACCTTCGGCAGAAACCTTTTCTCCGACGAAAAGAGCCTTGCCCTGAACCGCGCCATTTGCACGGAGGGCCACAGAAAATCCCGCATCTACTTTACCCGCGGCATCGACGAGAAAGACAAAAGCCAGGATCAGGATTTAAACGCCTGCACTGTGAACCGCCACCTGCTGAAATTTCAGGAAAACAAAAGCAGCTACAACCGCGCCATCAACGACTTGACCCGGGCCTTTAAGCTGAAACTGGCTTCTGTTACCACCACGGGCGGCGAAGTGGCCCGCCGAGGCAAGCTCATTCCCCGACGCGCCTTTCGCGCTGAAATATCGAGTCGCGCCGCCATTTTCGAGCGAAAAAACCTCCTTCCCGCCCCGAGCTTTCACGTGGACCTCATCCTCGATGCCTCCGCTTCCCTTCTCGCCATCGAATCGGACATCGCCATCGAAGCCTACATCCTCGCCAAATCCCTGGAAAACAACGGCATTCGAAACCGCATCCTCTCCTACCAAACGGTGGAAGATACCACCGTCGTCACCATTTTAAAAGACGACGACGATCCCTGCGACATGAAACAAATCTTCCGCTACAAAGCCATGGGCTGGAACCGCGACGGCCTCTTCTTTAAAGCCTACCCCACCCTTCTCGATGGAAAGGCGCCACAGCTTTCAATCGTGCTCACTGACGCCAATCCCAGCGACTTCAAGCCCCTGGCGGGAAAAGGCCTGCGCCCGGGCAAGGCCTATGCCGACAAGCCCGCCCTGGAAGATACGGCCCGCTATCTGGACGCCCTGGCTCGAAAAAACGTGAAAATCCTCGCCCTCTTAAACAGCGACCACGTGGACAATGCGGACACACTTTTCCGCCACCGCTTCGTGAAAATCCAAAAAATCGAACAAATCGCCCACGTGGCGGGCAAATGGATCCAAAAAGAACTGGTGAAAATGAATTAACCACGCAAAAAGGCGCCGACTCTCGGCGCC